>JAFGNV010000062.1 GCA_016926805.1 Anaerolineae bacterium | reverse complement strand
TTTTGGAAGAAGGCCCGGCCCTGATTCCGTTGTTGAATGCCGTTGTAAATCATCAGGCAACGCCCACCCGGTTAAGGAAATACGCGCGCAAACTCTTGGACGCTTTCGGTGAGATGGGCCAACCTGTGGCTCCTCGGCCTTCAGGTGAAATGCCCGATCTGGTTGAGCCGCTGACCTCGCGCGAAAGGGAAGTCTTGGCCCTCATCGCCACCGGCGATTCTAATCAAACGATTGCCGACAAACTCGTCATTACGGTCCGCACGGTAAAAAAACACACCAGCAACATCATCGGCAAGCTGAATGTCGGCAATCGCACTCAGGCCGCCGCTCGCGCCCGTGAACTCGGCCTGCTCCCCGCCGACGAGTAACTCTCCGCACCAATCCGGTTGATCAGCGAAGGAGGTGTACCGAAGTACACCTCTTCTTTTGTTGCCCGGCGCAAAAAGATACTCCCTTGGTCCGCTTACATTTGGTGTCCGATGTCGTATAATGATGGTAGTTATTTGGTAAAACCACGGAGGTTAAAGTGAGTATTTTAACCTCAAAGACCGCGCTCTGCGGGTTGTTATTTCTTTTATACGAGGAGTAGAAGATGAACCGGCGCACATTCTTGAAATTGATCGGGGCTACCCTGGGCGTGTCGACAGCCGCTTGTTGCGGTTTAGGGACCCTGGCCACTTACCAACCCAAAATTGACTTTGTTGAAAACCATCACCAAGGAGGAAATAAAATGAGTAAACGTATTCTGGTGGCTTATGCCAGTAAAGCCGGCTCTACCGGCGAGGTAGCTGCCTTTATGGGGAAAACTTTAGGCGCGGATGGCCTCACGGTTGACGTATGCTCGCTAGAAAATGTTACCGACATCCAGGGTTATCAAGCCGTTGTTGTTGGCAGTGCGATTCGGGCGGGAAAGTGGATACCAGCCGCAACCAAATTTGTGGAAACGCATCAAGCAGTCTTGAGTCAAATTCCCACGGCATATTTTACCTGCTGCATGACCTTGCACCAGGATACCCCGGAAAATCAACGCAAGGCCTTGAGTTTTATGGACTCGGTCCGTGAGATTGTGGAGCCGGCGGACATGGGCGCATTTGCCGGGAAGATGGATTACGGCAAAATTTCTTTTTTAGAGCGCTTCATGGTGACCAAAGTCTTTAGCACGCCCGAGGGCGACTTCCGCAATTGGGATGCCATTCAGACCTGGGCCAATAACTTACAGCCCAAACTATTGGGATAAGAGAAGTCATTGTGAGGGCTTCAGGTCTGATTTGTGGGGCTATAAAATACGCACCCTGTTACAAAAAAATTTAAGGAGAGCGACATGACTATTTTAACCTCAAAAACCGCGATCTGCGGATTGGTAGTTCTTTTAACCTTAGTTTCCGGCGTGTGGTTAAGCCATTCGGGCAAGCCATACAACAGCATAATCTTTACCATCCACAAACTCATCGCGCTGGCAACGGTCATTATCATCGGCGTGAACGTCTACCATCTGTTCAAAGCTGTGGACGGCAACACCCTGGTGGCGTTGAGCGTTATCGCCGTCAGCGGGCTGCTTTTTCTGGCCTTGTTCATTTCCGGGGCGTTGTTAAGCCTGATTCCCGCCGGGTTATTGAACCTGGAAAAACCAATGCCGGAAATCATCTTGAAAGTCCATCAGGTGGCGCCGCTGCTGACGCTGGTTTCATCAACGGTCATGATTCATCTGCTAAACGTCAGCAAATGGCAAGTGGGGTAGGAGAAAGCGATGAATTACAAAAGCATTGTAGCTACCAAAACCGGCGGGCCGGAAGTACTCCAGATTGTTGAGAAAGAACTGCGTGAACCAGGCGCCGGGGAAGCCCGCATCAAAGTTCTTGCGGCCAGCGTATGCCGGCCTGATATTACGGCGCGCCGGGGCGAGGCCCTGTACAGCGGCACGCCGCTGGGACAAAAGACGCCCTTTGTGCCGGGTTATTCCGTCATCGGTACCGTTGATGCCATCGGCGCAAGGGTAAGCGACGTTACCGTGGGCGACCGGGTTGGCGTTTTGGCGGTTGCCGGCGGCTACGCCGAGTACCTGTACTGGCGGGGCGATCGGCTGATTCCCGTGCCCGCTACCCTGGATCCGGCGCAGGCGGTACCCCTGATTCTGAATTACATTGTGGCCTACCAAACCCTGCACCGCTCGGCCCGGATTCAGGCCGGCGAGACCGTACTCATCATCGGTGCAAGCGGCGGGATAGGGACAGCCTTATTGCAACTTGGTCAACTGGCCGGTCTCAAAATGTATGGGGTCGCCTCCAAAAGCAAACACCACATCCTGACCGGCTATGGCGCAACACCGATTGATTACCGCACCCAGGATTTTGTTGAGGTAATTCGCCAGGCAGAGCCGGATGGACTCGACGTGGTGTTGGATGGGATGATGCGGTTGGATTACATCAGGGGTAGTCTATCGCTGCTGCGACATGGCGGCAGGTTGGTGAGCTTTGGTGAACCTGCCGGGTTGGCTGCGCTCTGGCGCATTCTTATGACTTTCGTAGCCGTCAACGTGCTGCCGAATGGAAAATCTTTTAAGCTGTACGGGACATCGTCTTATTTTTTGGGCAACAAACAGCCGTACCTGGAAGACTGGGCCACACTTTTCAGACTGTTGGAAGAAGGCAAAATCAAACCGGTTATTGAAGCGAAGTTTCCCCTCCTGGAAGCAGCCCAGGCCAATGCGCTGCTGGAGAGTGGAACCGTAACCGGTAACGTGGTTCTGCTGGCCCCGGAGTTTTTTAGAGCCATCGGAGGGGAATATGTTACTTGATTGCTCAGGGGGATAATAATGAATCGAGTTAACGCCAATTGTAAAATTCTAATCTACTTTGTGGCCACTTTCCTGATCACCTGGTTACTATGGTTGCCGGGTGTTTTGGCCAGCCAAGTCTCCATATCGCTTCCTGAACAGATCATTTTCCCATTGGTTATCTTGGGCACTTTTGTACCCTCCGTCATGGGCATTATCTTTGTCCGACAAGAAAAACAGTCAGGGATTTTACGGCGGTGGTT
>JAFGNV010000061.1 GCA_016926805.1 Anaerolineae bacterium | reverse complement strand
TAACAAACGACTGAAAGCCGGATGGGACAATGATTACCTGCTCAAAATATTAACTTGTTAACATAATTCATCCGATTGCCCTGGGGGTTGGGGGGAGTTCCCCCCATTATCCCCCCTTCCCTGTGCCGCTATTGCACAAGTACAAATTGTTAAAATTATGCTATAATTAGTCCCTATCAGGCTTATGATTAAAGGAGACAGACCATGTTGATTACCCGTGAAGAAATTGAGGCCGAAGAAGCCGGGCGGCTGGCCGCTTATGCTATGTGCAGCCGCGATTCTAAAGGGCGCAATGTTCCCGAAGACGAACATCTCTACCGCACCGCCTACCAGCGCGATAGAGACCGGATTATCCACACCACCGCCTTCCGGCGGCTGGAATACAAAACCCAGGTGTTCATCATCACCGAGGGCGATTATTACCGGACCCGGTTGACCCACACCGTTGAAGTGGCCCAAATTGGCCGGACCATGGCTCGCGCCCTGCGGGTCAACGAGGATTTGACCGAGGCCATTTGCCTGGCTCACGATTTGGGCCACAGCCCCTTTGGCCACAGCGGCGAGACCGCGCTTAACGAACTGATGACAGGCCGGGGCGGCTTTGACCATAACTATCAAAGTTTTCGCATTGTAGAAAAGCTGGAAAATCGTTTTCCCGATTTCCGGGGGCTGAATCTATCCTGGGAGGTCAGAGAAGGCATTCTGAAGCACGAAACAGAATATGACCAGAGCAATGTAACCGATTTTGAACCGGAATGGCGGGCCGGGTTGGAGGCCCAGATTGTCAATTTTGCCGACGAGATTGCCTACACTACCGCCGATCTGGATGATGGTCTGCGTTCAGGGATGATTGCCCCGGAACAACTGAAGGAGGTTGAATTCTGGCGGCTGGTTACCGACGAGCTGGGGATTGAGCCGGATCGAACCTTTACCGATATGGACCGGCATCGCATTATCCGGCGACTGGTGGGCAAAGAGGTAAGCGATGTGGTCCAGGCCACCAGCCAGCGGTTGGTTGAACATAACATCCAAAGTGTTGAACTTGTGCGCAATTTCCCCGAAAATCTGGTTACTCATTCGGAAACGGTCAAAAATCTAAATCGCCAGTTGAAAGACTTTCTATTCCAAAACCTTTACCAGCATTGGCGGGTGATGCGTATGCACCTCAAGGCGGAACGTCTGCTTAAAGAATTGTTTGAAACTTACGTGACTTCACCCTTTGTGCTACCCGAGAACATCCAGCGCCAGGCCGAGCAGAACGATCTCCATCGCATCATTTGCGACTACATTGCCGGAATGACCGATCGCTTTGCGATGGAAGAACATAGTAAACTTTTTGATCCCATCAAACGAGTTTAAACCAAAAAGAGCGATGGCTTTTCACCATCGCTCCTGGTCTTGCAGGCCTGATAAGGTTATTGGTATTGTTCCGGCACATCCATCGTGCCAATTCTCAGGTCGACGCCTTCTTTGACGAAAACATTCAGGGTTAAGCCTAACTTATTAAAGTAAATGTTATCTTCACCATATTCCATGTCGTCAACGGTAGCAACCACTCGCAAGGCTGAGGTTTCCAGGGTAAACTCGGCTCCTGGTTGGGCTAACACCGCCTCAGCTTGAGGATTGGCCTCAACTTTCGCCCGAATCGTTGGGTCGTTGAAAGCATATTCGCTCATCAACACCCTGGAGAGGGTGGTGATATCGGTTTTGTCAAAAAGACCAACATCAAAGGCCACCACCTGTTTGGGGCTACTGCCCGGAATGGTTTCTAAAATTCCCATCCCGCTTTCGCCCAAAAAGTCGCCCTCAAGGGTTTCGATGGTAAAGAATTCGTCGTAGTTGTCCTGGCCCAAGGTATAGGTACCGCTCCACTGCTTGATGGGCGCTGGCCCTTCGCCCACCCATTCAACCTGGGGTCGGGCCGGGGCTTTTCTGGTTCTGGCAAAATTCCAGCGGCCAATCAGCAGAACCACAATCACAATCAGGACTACCAGCAGCAAACAATAAATCAACCACGACCAAGAAAAACCGCCCCCTTCTTCGGCGGGTGAGAGAGGAGGTTGGGCCGGTTGGGCCTGCCCAGAGGTATCTGCCGCCGGAAGTGGCTGTTGCACCACACTCAAAGCAGCCCCATAACTGGCCACCGCTTGCGCTCTGGCTGCATCACCCTGATATTTGGTGGCCAGCTTGCCAATCTCAGCCGAAACCGTATCAGCATTCCAGCCTTCGGCCTGCTGCAATTGGGCAACCAACTCATTGGTCGCCTGAGCTTCCACGGCCTGTCCGTTGGCAGCAAAGGCAACCGAGCGCTCACCTAAAGCCCGAATCTGGGTGGCCGCATCAAATGTTTGTAATCGCTTTTGGGCATCCTGAGCATTGCGATTAACTATGTAAGAATTGATGACCATATTAATGTAATCCGCTCGATAGCCTGGGGCCATCTCCGCCGGGTACGAACCTCCGGCGTAAGTTGTCGGATTCAGATTCCAGGCATAATAAAGTCCAAAGCCCAAACCAAACAGGCAGCCAAAAATGAGACCAGCCACAACACCAATAATTAAACTTCGTTGCACAGATTGCATTGAGGGTCTCGATCCAGCCATAACAAACTCCTCACTTGAGGCGCTCATCGCCTTAACATAATCTTATGTATAGTATATTACCATACTTGAGGGTTTAGCGCAAGGCATCGTTTTGAAGTTATCATTATTTCCATCTCATTTTATAGCTGTATAACCGCCTCTTTTGGCGCGCTCGTCAAAATTTCAACGCCTCCGTCTTGCACCAAAACAACATCTTCATGACGCACCCCACCCCAACCGGGGATATAAATTCCCGGTTCAACCGTCATCACCGCGCCCGCGGGAATTTCCTCTTTGTAAAGGTAGCTAAAGCGAGGATTCTCGTGAATGGCCAAACCCAAACTGTGTCCCAAACCGTGTCCAAAATTCTCCTTGTACCCGGCCCCGTCAATCACCGCACGGGCCAGTTTGTCCACCACATTCCCCTCCACACCGGCTTTGATACCCTCGATCGCAACCTGTTGGGCCTCTAACACAATATGCCAAACCTTCATATATTTGTCGTCGGCGGGACTGCCCAAACACACGGTACGGGTGATGTCTGAGCAATAACCATTGACCAGACTGCCAAAATCCATAATGAGCGGCTCGCCTACTTTTATTGGCCGGTCGGTTGGCGCGGCGTGAGGTTTGGCGCTATTGGGACCAGCGGCCACAATCGGCGCAAAGGAAACCGCCTCGGCGCCATGAATGCGCATGTAGCTCTCCAATTCCCAGGCAACTTGCCGCTCCGTCACCCCCGGCCGAATCCAGGCGGCGACGTGGGCAAAGGCCTCATCAGCCAGAGTAATAGCCTTTTTGATGCTGGCAAGTTCGGTATCATCCTTGCGCATCCGCATCTGCTCCACAAATCCATCAACATGGACCAAAATCAGCCGTCCCAGCAAGGCTCGTTCCCAGGCATGCAAGGTGGCCACGCTGACATCCCCGGCTTCAAAACCAACCCGTCGCGCTCCCAGCCCCATACTCCGTAACAACTCCAGCATGTTCTCGACAAAATCGTAACCCACTTCAACCAACTCCCAGGCGGGGCACTGCTGCCGGACCTGTTCGTAATACCGCGAGTCCGTGGCCAAAACCTGTTTATCGGCGGTAATTATGAGGACACCGGCGCTCCCGGTAAAACCAGAAAGATAACGACGGTTTTCCGGCTGGGTAATCAGAAAACCGTCGAGATTTGCTTCAGCCATTTGCTGGCGAAATTTTTCCAAACGACTCATGGGGTGGTCCTCTCCTTGGACTCAAATTGGGATTATAGTAAAAGCATCGTTTCAGTTTGTCAAAAGATAGGCCTGACTATGACTGACTAATTCGATAACTCGTAAAAAATTTGTCCGCTGATCTCTAAACGCTTTATCAGTCCCTCCTCTACCATATCTTGTAGCCGATTTAAGGTATTACATTCGGGCAAGCCCACTTCCGCGGCAATGGTGCCAAGATCGGCCCGGCCAAAACTTTGCAAAACCTGCCAGATATTCTGCCTGCGCTCGATCAATTTTTCATACAATTCAGGATAATACTGCTGCATACAATCAGGGCAAACACCATGACTAAACTCGGCCTGGGTGTGTTGGGCAATGTAAATTTCAACCTGCTCCCAGTAGCCGCGGTCGTTGCGGATTTTTTTGCAATGGCTACAAATAGGCAACAGGCCGCTAAGGAGTTTCACCTTATTAAGGGCTTCGTGTAGTTGGGTGTTACTGTGTTCCAGGTCGGCGGCGTGTTGGTGTAAGGCATCTACCAGCCAGGTATTATCAATGGCAATAGCAGCCGAAGCGGCAATAGTTTCAACCAGCTCAAGGTCATTTATATCAAAGTCGCCGCTCAGTTTGTTAACCACCTCTAACACCCCAATTACCTTGTCGCGGACCCGTAAGGGCACAGCCAGCAGTGAGTGGGTCTGAAAGCCGGTCTGTTCATCAATCCCGGAGAAAAAACGAGAATCCGCCGAAGCCTGAGTAATGATGGCATTCTCGCCGGTCTGGGCGACCCAACCCACCACCCCTTCGCCCAAACGTACCCGCAAGTCGGTCCAGTAATGGTCGGCATCATGCTGAAAAGCTACCTTACAGGCCAGCCATTCCTCCCGTTTCCGTTCTTTGAGCCAAACCGAGGTACCGGCTGCCCCCACAATTTCGGTGACAGTCTGTTGGATCTGTTCGGCAATGCGTTGCAGGTCGTGAGTTGCGGCAAGTTCTCTACCCACCCGGTTGAGCAGGTCCAATTCATAGGTGCGCCGTTTTAGCGCCAGGTGGGTTTCAACCCGAGCCAAAACCTCTTCAACCCGCAACGGTTTGGTAATATAATCTACTCCCCCCACGGAAAAGGCTTTAACCTTATCCATCACTTGATCCAAGGCCGTAATAAAGATAACCGGAATATCACGGGTTCGCTCATCTGCCTTCAAATGCAGGCAAACGTCATAACCATCCATATCCGGCATCAAGATATCCAACAGGATCAAGTCGGCGTGAGTTGATTGCGCGGTGGCCAAGGCGGCTTGTCCATTGTGGGCCAGATGAACTTCGTAATCCTGTCGCGTCAATATCCGGGTTAACAACTGTAAATTCTCAGGTGTATCATCAACAATCAGGATACTGGCCTTAGTTGACGAATTCGGTTGAGCAGCATTCATTACTAATTCCCTTGTTCATTCAAAAATATTGTACAACTCCTGATACCCCCCGTCAACACCACAAAATGGGGGTCGGTCATAATAAAAAAACGCCTCTGGCTGGGGAAAACCAGAGGCGCAGCGGGGATGCGGTGTGTGGTATTTTTTGACCCGCCACACCCGGGCCATAGGAGGAAACGCTTTCAACAGAGTTTCAGAAAACGATGTCGACTTTTAGATTTTGTAGGGTTGGATCCAAAACCCGCCCTTACAAAAAATGTTATTAATTTAAGACGCGCGACGATTTTGCATTCGCTTGCGCAAAAAAGCCGGAACTTCCAAATCCTCAGGATCGTAAACCGGCTCCTCACGGGAAGACTCAACGCGCCCGTAGGTTTCTTTAACTTTTTCCTGAGGGAAAACAATTGTTTTGGCGTCTCTTTCGCGACGCTTGCCAGCCACATAAGGCCGTCGCTGAGCCACGGCATCAAAGCCGGTGGCAATCAGGGTAATCCGCAATTCATCGGTGAGGTTTTCATCAATAACCGCCCCAAAGATGATGTTGGCATCGGGATGAGCCTTGCGCTTGATAATCTCGGCGGCTTCATTCACTTCAAAAAGGCTCAGGTCGGTGCCGCCGGTCACATTAAAGAGAATGCCCTGCGCCCCGTCAATCGTGACATCAAGCAGGGAGGAGGACACGGCGCTTTCCGCTGCTTCAACCCCGCGACTCTCACCATCGGCCACACCCACCGACATCAACGATGTGCCGCCGCCGCTCATAATCGAGCGCACATCGGCAAAGTCTAGGTTTATCAGACCGGGCACGGTTATCAGTTCAGAGATACCCTGAATGCCCTGGCGCAACACATCATCGGCAGTGCGGAAGGCCTGGGTCATGCTGGCCTTTTTATCGACAATCTCCAGCAGGCGATCATTAGGAATGACAATGAGGGTGTCAACCTTTTCCTTGAGCCGCTCAATCCCTTCAACGGCCACATTCTGGCGGCGGCTGCCTTCGAAGGTAAACGGTCGGGTAACAACCCCTACGGTCAGGGCACCATTGCTTTTGGCCAGCTCGGCAATGATCGGGGCCGCGCCGGTACCCGTGCCGCCGCCCATCCCACAGGTCACAAAAACCATATCCGTGCCACGTAAGAGATCTTCCAACTCTTCCACCGACTCCTCGGCGGCTTTGGAACCAACTTCGGGATTGCCGCCCGCACCCAAACCCCGGGTCAATTTGTCGCCGATGCGGATGCGCTGGGGCGCATCGCTCATCAACAAGGCCTGGGCATCGGTGTTGACGGCAATAAACTCAACGCCGCGCAGTCCCTCGGCAATCATGCGGTTAACGGCATTGCTGCCGCCACCCCCAACCCCAATGACCTTTATTTGGGCAAAATTCTCAGGAGATGTCATAAAATTTTTTCCGTTATTTGCCATCGTGAGTCCTCCTAAACATACCCTAAACAATTTCTCGTTTAATGTTCTAACCGTTAATTGTTAAGCATTATCCGGGTAAGAATGGCTTTAACCACCCCGGCACTTTCAACTGGCCGGAAGATGGCTGGTGGACCGGCGCGGGTAGGTCGTGTCTGATTCCCCATTCCAGCAACCCCACACTGGTTGCAAAAGCCGGACTTTGTAAGGTGTCAACCAGTCCGCGCAAGTTTTGCGGTTGACCAATCCGGGCCGGTAAATTAATCACTTCCCGAGCTAAATCACGAATGCCGGGCAATTCGGCCGTACCTCCGCATAACACCACGCCTGCCGGCAATAAACCATCATACCCACTCCGCTTGATTTCTTTCTGCACCATCTCTAACATCTCTTCGGCGCGGGCTTCGATAATTTCGGCCAGAAAACGACGCGGAACCTGCTGCTGTCCATCCTCGCCAAACGTGCTTACTTTGACCATCTCCTCCGGCATGAGAGTATCGGGCAGGGCATGACCATATTTGATTTTTATTTCTTCGGCCATACTAAAGGGCGTGCGTAACCCTACCGCCACATCGTTGGTAATTTGCTCACCGCCGGTGGGTAAAACCACCGTATGCCAAATACTGCCTTCGATAAAAATAGCAATATCGGTGGTACCCCCTCCAATATCAACCAGGGCAACCCCCATTTCGCGCTCAATATCAGTCAACGCAGTTTCACCAGAGGCCAGCGGCTCTAAGACCAGGGCGTCGATATAGATGCCGGCATTCTGCACGCACTTGACCAAGTTACGAATAGATGGCGTAGAGCCAGTAACAATATGAGCCTCAACTTCCAGCCGATAAGCCTGCATGCCAAGCGGGTCACGCACCCCGCTATCACCATCTACCGTAAAATCACGAGGAATGATATGCAGGATTTCACGGTTATGCGGCATGTCGATGGCCCGGGCCGCTTCGAGCGCCCGTTCCACATCCACCGGTCGAATACCCCGGTCACCCCGGCTAATGGCGACCACTCCCCGGCTGTTCATCGCGCTCACATGCGCTCCAGCCAGACCAACATACGCGCTGGCAATCTCGTAACCGGAGGTCCGTTCGGCCCGCTGAATAGACTCGGTAATGGCCGTGGTGACCTCAGCCACATTGACCACTACACCCTTACGGATACCCTTGGCCGGGACCGTGCCCACACCCACAATCCGCAAGGCATTTTCCGGGGGAGGACCAACTTCGGCGACCAGGGTGCAGATTTTGGTAGTGCCTACGTCTAAGGCAACAACGGTTCGGTCCACACCGGGCCTCCTCTCTGGGATGTTTTGGCGTCGCGCTGGCTCTTCCCCCAATAAATGTGGTAAGTGGTAAAGTTCAGTGTACCACAATATATAGTATTTTGCAAGGGGTTATACCACGACATATTGTGTTTTTCCTTAAAATTATGCGCTAATCAGTCCTTATTTTGCCGACTCAGACAAATTCTTGTCCAAATTTTGGTAAAGTTTTCTTGATAATCCAGAACTTACCTCGTATTACGGAATAGTTGGACTTTTTACGCAATACGCTATGCCCAAACGCTATACCCCATCGTCACGGTTGCACGGGCGCCGTGCCCAAACCGGCCGGAGACCCCTGGATAGGCTGCGGCGCAGGCTGCAACGCGGGTTGACGTTGGCCGGGCTGGCCGATATGAATGATCGACTGCGGCCGGTAAAAAGGCCGCAGGGGATCACGCACATCAATAAAAACCGGGGTGAGGTTGCGATCCTCTAAATCAGCCAACAATGCCGTGAGGACCACCAACTTGGCCCGGATCTCACTACCATCACCAAGATACACCGGCCAGCCTTCGGGGGTGGCCACTGTTAAGCCCTGTGACCGGGAATAACGCACCACCGATACATCGGGCACCAGCATCCGCAATGTCTGGGCGCCCTCGACAATGGTTGAGTCTATCTGGTACCCCGGCTCCAGGGGTTGCAAATCATCATCAATAATCCGCATCATCCCGCTGACATCACCCCGGGGCGGCACAATCATCCCTTCATCGTCAACCCACCAGATGGTTTCTCCGGTTTGCCACAACAACTCAGGCCGCCGCTCGACCAGCTCAATCACCACTTTAGCCGGAAATGTAACCGACAGGGTGGCCGATTTGATGTTGGGCAAACTGGTTATTCTTTTCACCACCTTTGCCGGGTTTATCCAAAAAATGCTCTGGTTATCAATCCCGCTGACGCTATAAATCTCATGGGCCGAGATTGCGATATTACCGTGGATTTCCGCGCCGTTTACAAAAAAGCGTGGTTCCGTAAATAAGGTGTACGCGGCCCAGCCCAGCATGGCCAGGGTAACCAGCCCAATCAGCCGGGTGGTGCCCCGCATTTGCCAGATTTTCAGCACCGGGGCGATGGAGAGACGTGGTTGGGTGGCGGTGGCTTCATAATTAATGGTTTTTACCCCCAACCGCATCTCCGAACGGCGCCGACGACGGCGCGGTTTATGGCTGTCCATTTTGGCTTCTCATTCCGCCGTATTTACATCAAACGTGGTTTGTGATTGCTGCTTATCCTCAAACCGTTCAATAGCCAATTCAATCAACCGATCAATTAATTCACTATACGAAAGTCCGCTGGCTTCCCACAATTTGGGATACATACTGATGGGCGTAAAACCGGGCATGGTGTTGATCTCGTTGACAAACACCTCGCCGGTTGTCTTTTCCAGTAAAAAATCGCAGCGAGCCAGGCCGGAGCAATCCAGAGCCTTAAACGCCAGCACGGCCAATTGTTGAATTATCTCAGTGTGTTCCGGGCTGATGGGAGCCGGAATCAAAAGCTCCGAATCACTTTCAAGATACTTGGCGGCATAACTGTAAAATTCTTTAGAGGGGATAATTTCCCCCGGCAGCGAGGCAATGGGGTCATCATTGCCCAGCACACTTACCTCTATCTCGCGGGCGTCGATCCCCTGCTCCACCAGCAACTTGCGGTCGTAGCGGGCCGCATCGTTTAACCCCGCCTGTAACTGGGCCTTGTTTTTGGCCTTGTGGATACCCACGCTGCTGCCCAGATTGGCCGGTTTGACAAACATAGGATACGGCATGGCGGCCTCACACTCGGCGATAACGGCCTCCGGGTTGCTGTGCCACTGCTTACGCAGAAACACACGATGAATGACAATTGGCAGGCCGTGCGCCCGAAGAATATCTTTGGCAATGGCTTTGTCCATGCCCACGGCGCTGGCCATCACCCCCGCACCAACGTAAGGCACATCTACCAACTCAAAGAAGCCCTGCACCGTACCGTCCTCGCCAAATGTGCCGTGTAACACCGGAAAGACCACATCAAGCGGGCCGGTTTCAGTCACACCCAGGGCCAGCGCGGCTTCCGTCTCTTCGGCCAAAGTCTTCGCCTGATTGATATGATCCGCCAGAATGGGATGCCCGACAGCCGCCTCTAACAAGTGTTGGTGTACATCCCCGCCGGTCAACCATTTACCTTCTTTGGTAATACCAATAGGTACTACCTCATATTTATCTTTATCAATCGCGTTCATGACTCCTTTGGCCGACGTCAGACTGACCTCGTGCTCGCCGCTGCGCCCGCCAAAAATCACGCCAACGCGTAACTTCCGCTTAGAACTCACCCATCACCTCAATCTCTAATTCGAGTTCAACACCAAATCTGGCTCTCACCGTTTCCTGCGCCATCTCGATCAACCGGAGTATTTCTGCCGCCGAAGCACCGCCCAGGTTTTGAAAGAAGTTGGCATGAATCGGCGAAATCTGGGCCTGGCCAAGCCGGTGTCCTTTCAACCCGGCGGCCTCAATCAAGCGTCCGGCGTAATCGCCGGGCGGGTTTTTGAACATACTACCACTGGTCGCCCCTGGCGGCTGGCTGGCCCGGCGCTGCGCGTTGAAAATGTCCACCCGCGCTTTGACTTCGGCCACCGGGGCGAAAGCCATTTCCAGTTCGGCTCTGAGAACAATCCATCCCTTTTCCCGACCCTTCAGCTTTGAAGTACGATAATCATAATCAAACCAGCCGACCGGCTGCCATACTTGCTCACCATCCGGCGAGAGCAATTCAGCCCGTACCAGGCTGTGAGCCATGTCGCTCCCGTAAGCCCCGGCATTGTTGACCACCGCCCCGCCGATGGTACCCGGCACTCCAACCGCCCATTCCAAGCCACTCAGACCCCGCCGGGCACAGCGACGGGCGAAGTTGGGCAAAAGAACCCCGCTATCCGCCACCACCTTGGCCACCTGCTCCGACTCGCTCTTTGGTTGTGGCGGAAACTCGACGCGGCTGCTTCGATTTTGGATGACCACACCCCCAATACCCGCATCGCCGATGAGCAAGTTGGCCCCGCCTCCCAGCACAAGCAGAGGAACCTGATGCTGCCGGGCCAGGTTAACGGCGGTGACCAACTCAGCAATGTTTTCCACCGGCAGCCACACCTCCGCCGGGCCGCCAAGCCGCAGCGTGGTATGGTTCAACATTGGCTCGTTACGCCGGGGCCTGTCGCCAAACGTCGTGGTCAGCGCCGCCAGAAATGATTCTAGAGGCAAAATATTGCTCCCTGTTACATAGATTTGCCGCAGAGACTCAGCAGATCCAATTTTTTGGACGGTAGCTGGCGCAACCCGTGCGTCAGCGGGCGGCATAGAAATGCCGCCATCCTACATATCTCCAAAACAGCCAATGCTGTTCTTCAGCCGCCGGGCCAGGTTATGCTGCCGGGGAAGTTTGATCCAGTTCCTCAAACTCGGCCATAATCCGGTAAAGCATGGCCTGTCGCGCCGCCCTGGCGGCGGTCAAAGCTTTGAAACGCGCGGCCTCGGCCGTTTCAGCCGGAGTCAGAACAGGTGACTTCTTGGGCCGCGGCTTGTGTCCATTTTTAGATTTAATTAATTTAAGGGTTCCATTAGTAGCCATTGGGCAACTCCTTTCTGAGGCGTTCAAACGTTAGCCGCTCAAACGCTCTAACACCCACTCGCCCACCCGATAACCATCGCCAGCACCCAGGGTGAGTAACACGGCGGGCGGCGAGAGATGCTCAACCAGGTAATCGGCGGCCCGAGACAGGGGACCGATGTAGCGAGCATCCGGATGGGTCATCCGGTCAACTATATCTTTACTGTTAATCAACCCCTCGTCTTTTTCCCGAGAGGCGAAGATGTCGAGCAAAATCACGTGATCGGCGTCGGCAAAAGCGCCGACAAAATCATCCAGCAGTGTAACCGTCCGACTAAAGGTGTGCGGTTGAAACACCGCCCAAAGCGGACGGTCGCCAAAACGGGCGCGAGCGGCGGCCAGCGTGGCTTTGATTTCGGTGGGATGATGGGCATAATCATCAATCACCATAATCCCATTCACCTCGCCCTTTAGCTCAAAACGGCGCCCCACTCCGGCAAAACGTCCCAAAATTTCGGCGGCCTGCGCTACATCCAATCCCTGGTGATGAGCAATAACCAGCGCCGCCAGGGCGTTGCTAACGTTATGCAGGCCCGGCACGGCCAACGACATCGCTGCCAGAGGCGCCGGGCGAGTTGGATGGTGCACAACCTGAAAATCGTACCCGCCCCGCCGGTTAGGATGCATGTTGACCGCCTGCCAGTCGTTACCGGCCTGCAAACCGTAGGTGGTAAACCTGGCCTGGGTCCGCCGAACAACGTCCCGGGCCGCCGGGTCATCACCGCCGCCGATGACCAGACCATCCGCCGGGACCAACCGGACGAAATCGGTGAAGGCCTGGGTCAGGCTCCGGCGAGTTGGGAAGATGTCGGGATGGTCCCATTCCACCACGGTCACCACTGCCACGGTTGGGCGCAAACCCAAAAAGGTGTGGTCGTATTCATCAGCCTCGATAATAAAAACATCACCCTGGCCGGCAGCCGCGTTGGTGCCCAGCTGCGGGACAAAACCGCCCACAAGGTAAGTGGGGTTCTGCCCGGCTTGCTGGAACAGAAATGCGGTCATCGCGGTGGTGGTAGTTTTGCCGTGGGTTCCCGCAATGGCAATACCCACTTTGTTCTGCATCATTTGGCCCAACCATGCCGCCCGTTTGACCACGTTCAACCCGCGCTGTCGAGCCGCAACCAGTTCCGGATTGGTGGGGGGAATGGCCGAGGAAACAATGACGGCAGCCAGGTTACCGACCAGGTTTTCAGGCCGGTGCCCGATGAAAACCGTCACCCCCAACTCCTCCAATCGCTGCGTGGCCGCCGACGCCTGCAGATCCGAGCCGGAAACGATATAACCCTGTTGTAAAAGTACCATGGCAATGGCGCTCAAGCCTGCCCCGCCAATGCCAATCAAATGAACCTTAGGCATCATCAAACCCTAACCCGGCCCCGGCACTTCCGGGGCCGGCCGAGCTGGTTTGGCTCGCTCAACTGCTACCGGCCTATAGCCGTAGGGCGACGCATATTCGATCTTGCTGCCCGCTGAAGACCGCAACAGCCTGACCCGAGTTTTCAGAGCGGCGAAGAAAATCAAAAGACCCAAACCAATAATGAGCCAGGGTAGATAACTATCCAGAATTGTCACGGTGGGTAGATTCACGGCCTGGATCGAAACACTCGTTGCGGCCGGGCCAAACGCGCTACCTCCGGCAATGGTTATCTCTGTTTCTGGAGCTACGCCGCCGGGCAAGGCTCGTCCATCCAGATACTCTCGCACCAGACTCAAAACAAGGAAGCCATTTAACGCGCCCAACAACAACCCCAATACCCGGCCAATGATGCTCACCGCATAATACTGGCCCGGAATTCTATAGGCGTGACTCGGCAAAACCAGACGGGAGATGAAGATGGAAAAAACCAAAACCAAAATCAGAATCATGATCCACGTACCGGCGCTGGTCGCATCGAGCTGAAAAGGTACTGTGGTGGTCAGGCCAAACAGTTGAACCACCAGTTGCCAGATAGAAGCGATGATCCAGTTCAAGAAGTCAACCACCGCCTGCGCCCAGTCCGGTCGTTGCAAAAGAAGAAGCAAAAAGGCCAACAAAAAGGTGGTGATGGCCTCTTTCCACCAACCTCGGAAAAAGCCAAGCAGGGCAAAAAAACCAACAATTACGTAAGTTAGAAGCATCCAGTCAATGACCATTGTTCACCCAAGCACTCCTATAACCAGCCTAGTCCACTGGCGCCAATAATAAAGCCCAATAGCTTTTACTTTTTGACAACAACCGGCACAAAAACACCTTGTTCTTTCCTTTTTAACTCCGCTTTCCGGTAACCTACGGGGAATCCAGCCCCGGCCACCCGGCTACGCACAATCAGAATCAGCAGCAGAAGACCAAACCCAACAATGATCCAGCCCGCATACCCGGGCAGGTTGGTGAAACCGGGCAAATCGGTCAGCGCAAAACCCACCCCAGACGAGGCGACTCCCACGGTTTGCCCCCCGGCCACAGCCACTTCTGTCGCCGGTCCCTGGCTGCCGGTGGGCAGATTGCTGCCATTCAAGTACTCTCTGACCAGATTGATAATTAAAAAACCGTTGAGACCACCCAGTAACCCGCCCAAGAAACTACCGAGGGGAGTGACCACGTAGGTGCTGTACGACCTGATATTTCTGATTTGATTGGGCAAAAGAAGACGCCCCAGCACAATAGAAAACCCAAGCACCAAAAGCAAAATGACCAACCACGTTTGTCCGCTGCTGGCATCAACTTGAAAAGAGGTAATCCCCAAATAAACCGCCAGAGACTCTTTCACCGAGGCCGGCAACCACCCCCACACCATCTGCAAGATTCTATTGAGACCATCAATAACCTGTTGGGCTACCTCAGGCATTTTAAGCAAAAATACAAGAACCCCCAGCAGGAAAGCGGTGATAGCTTCTTTCCACCACCCTCTGAAAAAACCCGACAGCGCAAATAAACCGATAACAAAATAAGAAATAACCGTCCAGTTGATTTCTACGTTGTTCACTCTCACATCCTAGTCAAGCCGCCTGGCATCTACGATCCTATCTCAATCCTTTCATGGCCCGCTGGCGACTTGTAAGCTATCTTACGGTAACCGTTTTGCTCATGAATGCCATATCTACTCTTTAAGGCCGCAATAAACACGGCCAGACCAATCGCGGCAAAGAGCCAGGGTAAAAAGCTATCCAAAATTGTGGCCGTGGGCACATCCACAGCCTGAATGACCACGTCATTGCCCGGTGACGCAGCAGAAAATGCAGTGGACGCCATGGACGGTTCACCGCCGCCGGGGAGTTTACTGCCCTGTAGATAGGCCCGAACTAAACTAATAATGAGCCAACCATTCAAAGCGCCAAGCAATCCGCCAAACAACGCGCCACCACAGGTTACCAAATAGCTATTGTAGGCGGCAGTCCTGCGCCCTGAATTGGGTAAACCCACCCGGCCAATCAAAATGGCCAGACCAATAAAGATAATGAGTATGATGATCCATGTCTGGCTGCTACCGGCGTTGAGCTGAGGTGGGACATCACCACTTACGCCGGTACCCAACCCCGAGTTCAAAAAATCAATAATAAGACTGGGCAGTATCTGCCAGATGAAAGCGATAACAGAATTGATGGCGTTGATAAACAACTGAGCCGCCTCCGGCACCAGCAGAAAGAAAACAAGAATAGCCAGAAAAACAGTGGTAATGGCCTCTTTCCACCAGCCCTTAAGAAAGCCAATCAAAGCAAAAAGGCCGATGACTAACAAGGCTAAAGCTGTCGAATCAATGCCCACCATTTTTCATCTCCACAATCTCTTGCGCCAGACAAGCCGCCGCTTGCGGCCTGGCCAACCGATGGGCGGCTTCACTCATGGCCGCCAATCGTTCTCTATCCGTAATCAAGTTGATCACCGTGTCCTTCAACTGCTTCAGCAAATCCGCATCATCAACCATAACGGCAGCTTCGTATTGGGCCAGATACTGCGCGTTCAGGGTTTGATGCGCTCCGGCATGCGGATAAGGCACCAACACCGACGGCAGCCCCACCGCCGGGAACTCGCCCATCACGCTGGCCCCGGCCCGCGAAACAACCAGGTCCGTCGCTGCCAGGGCTGCAATCATCTTGTCGTGCAAATAAGCCCATAGATGATAACGGCCCTGTAATTCCTCCGGCAACTCGGCCCATCTGGCCCAAACCCACTGCTCATCGAGCGTTCCGGTAACATGGACCACCTGGCACACCTGCAAATAATCTTCAATCTGTCTGGTGATGGCCTGGTTGATACTCCGCGCCCCCCGACTGCCGCCAAACACCAGCAACACCGGCAGGTCGTCGAGTAAATCCAGTTCTCGGCGGGCAGCAGTTTTACCCTTTTTGTGCATCGAAAACAATTCTGCCCGCACCGGATACCCCGTGACCACAGTTAAGCCAGGTTTAAAGAATTTCTGTGCCTCAGCTGTCGTAACCGCCACCCGGTTGGCAAATTGAGCCAGGAATTTTATAGCCAGTCCCGGCTTAATATCCGGCAGATAGATGATGATCGGCACTCCGATTCTCCAGGCGGCCAACGTCATCGGGACACAGACATAGCCGCCGGTAACAAACAACACATCCGGTTGAAACCGCCGGATAATCTGCCGACTGGCCAGATAACCTCGCCCTAAAGCCCATAGGCCTCGCCCAAACGCCACCGGGTTTTTGCCACGCAAACCGGCAGCCGGAATACATTCAATTTTTAAACCGGCCCGGTCAACCAGGGTTTCTTCCATACCTCCCCGGCTACCGACCCAGAGAATATCAAGTTCAGCGAGCCGATGCGCCAGCTCTGGGACGACGGACAGCGCCGGATAAACGTGCCCCCCGGTCCCGCCGCCGGATATGATTAGCCTCACGATCCCTCTCTTTTTTGGACCCATCCTCATCCGGCATGGTCTGGCGAGACACGGCCAATAACAGGCCAATGCTGGCCATACTCACCACCAACGACGAACCCCCAAAACTGATAAAGGGCAACGGGATCCCGGTAAACGGCAAACTGGCCGTAATCACCCCTACGTTAACAATGGCTTGAAAAATCAGACCGCAGGTGATGCCTGCCGCCAGCACACGACCAAACGGATCGCCAGCCTCCAGAGCAATCCGAAATCCCCGATACGCCAGGAACGCCAATAAGCCAATCACAACCAGGCAACCCAGCAGGCCAAGTTCTTCCCCGAGAATGGCGAAAATTCCGTCGGTGTGAGAAGCCGGAATATAGCCAAACTTTTGTCGGCTGGATCCTAGCCCCAGGCCGGTCAATCCCCCCGATCCCAGAGCAATCAATATCTGGTAAATCTGGTATCCATCGCCAGTGGGGTCGTTGTTCAGAGGGTCTAAAAAAGTAACGATGCGGGCCAAACGATAGGAGGAACGCGTAATGAAAAAGGCAATCATCGTTCCGGCCACCCCCACACTGACAACAATTTGCCAGAGGCTGCCACCCGCAATAAAAAACATGGCCAGCGCGGTACCGGCAATCAAAACAGCCGTACTCAAATCTTGTTGTAAAATGATCAGGCCCGAAATAAAGCCCAATAAAATGGCAAAGGGAATAAGCCCATAGTTTATTTTTCGGATTTGCTCGTCGCCTTTCGACGACAACCAGTCGGCAATGTAAATGATGATGGCTAACTTGCTCAATTCGGAAGGCTGGATGGAACCGTGCAGCAGCCACCGTCGCCCGCCAAATCGCATTTCGCCAATGACCAACACCAAACCCAGCAAGAGAATGACGAAGGCCATAATAGGAATAGAAAAACGTCGCCAGGTGTGATACTCAACTCGGGCACAGATAATCATCGCCAGCAAGCCAATCCCCAACCACAATAGTTGGCGGATAAAATAATAGGTAGGCTGATTGTGCAACTGATAGCCCAGGGCAAAGGTGGCACTATAAATCATCATCAACCCTACAATGAGCAGGGCTACTACGGCGATGATGAGCAGGTAATCATATTTATGACCGTCTTCTGATTTTGATTGGCCCATTATTAGAACGTCAAAAATTAGAAATACTCACCCCACTGAATATTGCGTTTTAGACGCTGCGTGATACCTACAACCTTTGCACATACTCTCCAAACCGCTCGCCTCGTTCGGCGAAATCACGAAACGCATCAAAACTGGCACAACCGGGAGATAGCAAAACGACATTGCCCGGTCGGGCGACTTGAGCCGCCAGGTGAACGGCTTCCTCAAGATTAACACAGCGATGAAGGGCAGGGACAATTTTTTTTGCCCTTTGTCGCGCTTTATCAACGGCGCGGGCAATTATCTCCGTTGCTTCACCAAAGAGAATGATGTGTTGAGTTTTCTTCATCATCAAATGTGCCGCATCGCCCCAGGGTAGATGCTTATCCCGCCCACCAGCCAACAACACAATCGGCTCGTCAAACGAGCGCAGAGCGGCCATCATTCGCTCCGGGGTAGTAGAGATACTGTCGTTATAATAGCTCACCCCGTTAACCTCCCGTATTAACTGCAAGCGGTGCGCCACGCCGGTAAAACCGGTTACCGCCTGCCGCATCGCCTCCAGCGAGACCCCGGCTTCTCGGGCTATTAAACAAGCCGCCAGAATATTGCTCAGGTTGTGTTCACCACGCAGTTTTATTTCCTGCCGACCCATTACATGATGCGATGCGCCATCCAGGTCAAGCAGCATCACTTCATCTTTAATCAGGCCTGCTCCACCAGGCGTGAGCACCTCCAGGCTAAACCAGCGGGTTCTCGAGCCAAGCTGATGGCCAATGGTACGCGACAGATCGTTATCCAGCCCCATAATGGCCCGACCCTCCGGCCCCTGGTAGTCGACGATGGCCCGTTTGGCCTGGACGTAATGCTTCATCGAGGGATGGCGGTCTAAATGATTGGGGGTAATGTTCAGAATGGCCCCAATCAACGGACTCCAATTGTCAAGCAAACCGGATAAGGCGCTTACCTCAACCCCTTTGTTGAGTCTGGCGTGAAAATATGTCAATTGAAAACTGCTTAACTCCATCACCACAGCGTCACCCGGTTCAATCTGATCGATCACGCTGATGAGCGGTTGGCCTATATTGCCACCAACCCAGGTTTTACGGCCATCAGCTTCCATCATTTTGCCCACCAGCGTGGTCGTGGTTGTTTTGCCACTGGAGCCGGTTACCGCCACAATCGAGGCCGGACAGAGATGACAAAAGAGTCTGCTTTCGGTACTGAGCGGGATTTTCCGCGCCCGGGCCGCTTGCAGGATAGGAATCTCCAAGGGGACACCGGGACTGACAAACAGAATGTCAGCCTCATCCAGCAGAGATACCGGATGCTCTCCCAGTATCAGCGCAACGCCCGCTTCCTGCAACGAGGTCACGGCTGCTGTTATTTCTTGAGCAGGCTGTTGGTCAGTGGCGATTACGGTTACCCCATGCTCGGCCAGAAAGACGGCCAGGGCGGTACCTTCTCGCCCCAAACCAACGACCAGTGCACGCAAGCCCGATAACGCACCGAGGTCTGTCAAAGGTTATTTTCCTAAGTTCGACAAATTAGATATCTAACCTTGCGCAGTACCGCGCGTCAGGCCGCTAACTCCTGGGGGAGCCACATCACTTCAGCTTCTTCACGCACTTCGGGCACCGATAAATCGTCGGTGAGAATGGCATGCACAACCTGGTCCAGGGTGGTTAGCAATATCCCGGCCTTGTTGCGATAATGCCGGACGCCCCGGGTCAAATCCTCGTCAATGCGCGCCACCAGCTTAAGGGCAGCATAATAAGCCGCATCACTTTCGGAAACCGAATGGGTTACAACCAACTCTGGATAAGCCCGGTGATTATTGCGCCGGTGATTATTGTTTGAGTTTCGCAATTGAACGCGTTCCATTTGAATGAACCTCCTATTGCTGGCTAAACTAAATAAAATTTATTTTTGAACGCCTGATTTGGCGTTATTAACAAACCCAATTCTAGATTAAGGCCAGGGCAATGCCCAGCATGGCCGATAAAATGCCAATCAACCAGAACCGCTGTGTCACATGCGTTTCCGACCAGCCAAGCAGTTCAAAATGATGGTGAAGCGGAGCCATTTTGAATAGACGCTTACCTTTGGTCAGCTTAAAATAGCCAACCTGCAAAATTACCGACGCCGCTTCGGCCACGAACACAAAACCCACCACCGGCAGCAGTAACCACTGGCCGGTCATCAAGGCCACCACGGCCAGGGTAGCGCCCACGGCCAGCGAGCCGGTATCACCCATAATGAGTTCGGCGGGGTAAGCGTTGTACCAGAGAAAAGCCAAAGTTGCGCCCACCACGGTGTACACAAAGGCCACCAGCCAGATCTGTCCCTGCAAAAAGGCAATCACGCCATAGGCCACAAATACAACGGCGGCAATACTGCCGGCCAGGCCATCCAGCCCATCCGTCAGGTTGACGGCGTTAGACATACCGACGATGAAAAAAACAGCAATCGGAATGTAGAGCCAGCCAATATCAATTTTTTGCTCAACACCCGGAATGGCGATACTGCGTAAATCAAGCACATAATGTAGAAAAAGGGCGGTGATGGTGGCAAAAATCACCTGCCATAATAGCTTGTAACGGCCCATCAGCCCTGTTGTAATCACCTTGACGCCCATCAAATCGTCAATCGCACCCAAAACACCAAAGGCAACCATCACCCCCATCGGCACCAGGATGGAGCGCCCAATCAGGGTAAAACCCAGCAGATTGGCAATGTTCAAAACACTGGTGATAATTAAAACCGGGATTAAAATCATCAACCCCCCCATGGTGGGCGTACCCTTTTTCACTTGATGGGTACTGGGTCCTTCGATGCGAATTCTCTTGCCAATACCCCGATGCCGTAACAAATGGATGAGAGGACGGCCCCAAATTACGGCCAGTAAAAATGCAATTGTGCCTAAGGTTAGCGAATAAGCCATGAGCTAGTTTGGCTCCGATTTTTTGGCCGCTAAAGCCGAAACAATTTGATCGAGTCTTTGAGCGTTAGAACCTTTGAGCAAAACTATATCTTCCGGCCCCAAACTCTTTTCCAGATAGGCGATAGCAGCCTGGGTGCTTTCCAGTTCCAAAATCAGCGAGGAATCCAATCCGCAGGCCTGGGCGCCTTCAGCTATCCATCTGGCCCGTTGGCCGATCACCACCAACAGGTCAACCACATCAGCGGCGCGACAGCCAACCTTGCGATGTCCTTCTTCTTCATAACTGCCCAGTTCCAGCATATCGCCCAGCACCGCAATTTTTTTGGCGGCGGCCAGGTCGTCCAGTAGATTCAAGGCAGCCAGTGTTGAGGCCGGGCTGGCATTGTAGGTGTCATCCAACAGAATTGAACCATTGGGGCCAGGCACTGCTACCAGGCGCAATTGCGCGGCGCTGGGCAGCGATTGCAAACCGTTGATAATCTCTTCCCAATCCAACCCCTCAGACAAACCAACCAGGGCCGCCCGCAGCGCCGTATGGACGCTGTGGCGACCCAACAAGGGCACGCGAACGTGGAGCGTTTCGGCTTGATAATGAAAGACAAAACGTATCCCTTCCAACCCGGCGCTGGTGACATCACTGGCCCACAAATCCGCCTCGGGCGAAAGGCCATAGGTTAACACCCGGGCCTGAGTTTCTTGGACCATCGGCATTACCCGCGGGTCATCGTAATTGAGAATGGCCACGCCGCCTTCCGCTGCCGGGGGGAGCGCTTGTACTAACTCGGTTTTGGCCTGGGCGATCCGCTCGATGGTGCCCAAACGATCCAGGTGCGACTCACCAACATTGGTGACGACTCCCACGTGCGGACAGGCAATGTCGCACAAAAGAGAAATTTCACCCAGGTCGTACATCCCCATTTCTAACACCACCCGTTCGTGCGCAGGCGTCAGCTTGAGCAGGGTCAGAGGCAGACCGATTTCGTTGTTAAGGTTCCCCTCGTTGGCCAGCGTGTTGAACCGGGTAGAGAGCACCGCTCGGATTAGTTCCTTGGTGGTACTTTTCCCCACGCTGCCGGTGATGCCAATCACACGCGGGTTGAACTTTCTGCGCCAAAAAGCGGCTAACTGTTGTAATCCGGTCAGGCTATCTTTAACTTGAAGGCAAACCGGTACATCGTCGTTGGTTAAGGCCGAAAATGCAAGGGGCTGTTCTGCTTTTATCACCCGACCCGGCCTACACGCCTCAACAGGTTGGTGGACAATGGCGGCAATTGCGCCCTGTTGAAACGCCTCACCCACAAATAGATGTCCATCGGTGTTTTCACCGGGTAAAGCCACAAACAACGAACCTTCTCCAACCTCCCGCGAGTCAATCACCACCGAACTAACCGGCTGCGGCGCATCGAGTTTATATTCAGTTAACCCCTGGATTACCTCAGCTAATGTCAAATTCAATCTTCAAATTCCAATTTTTAATTTCTTTTTCAACCCTTGGCGCTTTGACAATTGACCCATTGGCCTTTGACCACCGACTAATTGGCTCCTTGACCCTGGGCTAACCGCACATTATCCGGCGGAATATCCAGCAAAACCACCAACTGCTCGGCAATGCGTTGAAACGTTGGGGCTGCCGTCTTACTACCCCAGCGAGAGGTCATCGGACGGTCAATGATGATCAATACCAATACCTGTGGATCATCGGCCGGCAGATAGCCAACAAAAGAGGCCAGGGTAAGGGTGGGGTGATAACCACCAGGTACGGGAATTTCGGCCGTACCCGTTTTTCCAGCCACTTTGTAACCCGGGACCATTGCTTCCGAGTCGATCTGTTCCAACGCGGCCACCAGCATGTTGGTTAGCGTGGCCGCGGTTTCCTGCGAAACCGTTCGCCGCACGACCACTGGCTTCACTTGAATTTCTCGCTGCCCATCAACTACCCGGTCTACCACATAAGGCTTCATTAATAAGCCATCATTGGCTATGGCGCCCACGGCCACACCAATTTGGATCGGCGTCACCGCAATACCCTGACCAAACGAGTTGGCCCCCAGATCACTTTCATGCCAGTTGGCATCCTTGGGCGTCTTGAGCGTACCCGGCCCCTCACTGGCCAGGTCGACCTCGGTCAGGCGACCAAAACCAAAACGGCGCATATAGGTATAGAACCGATCTTTGCCCAGCAACGTTGCCACCTGAGCTATGCCCACATTCAAACTCTGAGCCAATACGGTAACCATATCCACCGTACCATGTCCCTGACGATCCCAATTGTAAAAAACCCGTCCCCCAAACTCAATCGCGCCGCTATCAAAAACTGTAGTATCTGGGGTAACTACCCCCGCATCCAGACCGGCAGCCATGGTGATAATCTTGAGTACAGAACCAGGTTCATACTGCTCGCTGACAGCGGGGTCAAAATAAAGACGCTCATCACTCGACCCGTAATCATTTGGATCATAGGTAGGGTAACTGGCCATGGCCAAAACAGCGCCGGTTTGGGGCTGCAAAATAACCACCGAACCTCCCTGCGCCCGATACTCACGCACAGCCCGCTCTAACTCCCGTTCCACCAGAAACTGAAGCGAGCGATCGATGGTCAGATAAAGTGTGGTGCCACTGACGGGAGGTACATAATGACTGATTCCCAGGGGGATCATTTCGCCAAAAGGACTGCGTTCGCCGGTTTGTAGACCGGGTTTGCCGCTCAGCATGTTTTGATAGTAACCTTCCACGCCATAAAAACCGCGACCATTACCGTTAACAAACCCCAACAGATGCGCGCCCATCTCACTTTCGGGATAGACGCGCTTGGCCTGCGGCTCGGCCTGAAGGCCAACAATATCCCAATCGATAATCGTTTCACCCACAGACTGCGGCACAGCAAAGGCAATAGGTACCCAGAGTTCCTCATGAGTCAAATATTGCAGCAATTCATCACGCGGCCTATTTAGCAAACGAGACAAGCGGTCAGCCGTGGCGTATGGGTCGCTGATGATTTGGGGGCTAACCGAAATATTGTATTCGATCACGTCAACCGCTAACAAATGACCATTCCTATCCCGGATTTCACCGCGTCGCGCCGGAATAACCAACTCATCGTGATGTTCCTCATTAGCCAGAGCCTTAAACCGGGCGTGTTCAATAATTTGCCAGCGCACAAGCTGGCCAATCAACACCAGACCGGCGGCACACATCACGGCCATAATGGTATATATTCGAAATCTGTACTGTTCTACTTCTTTCATCTACTCTTCGGCCAGCCAGGCGGCGATATCGTCTAAAGTTTTCACCCACCAGTCAGCGATGAGCGATTCAGAATTGGAAAGCAAGGTTTGGGTGGTGGCAAATTCGGTGGGTGGTGACGACTCATCTATGTCCAATCGCTCCTGTTCCGTTTCCAGGGGGAGCGGATAATTGGGTACCGCCAAATAACGCACATTGGTTGTTGGCCCCAGGCCAAGTTCGCGAGCGCGCTCCTCGATCCGGGCCAGATTTTCAAGCTCGGCAATCTCCAGCGCCAGGGCCGCATTTTGGTTCTCCAATTGATTCAATTCCAATCGCAATTTATCAATGTGATACCGGGTGGTGGTCACTGCGCTGGCCTGCGATAAATATAACCAACCTACCAAACTGAATGTGGCCAAAATCAGTAAAAAACCCAGGGCAGCCTTGCTATCCAGTCGCCAGGGGAGTTGGCGGACAACGTTTTCGGGTTTCCAGTTAATCATGGTATTAGTTGACATAATGTTATTCCCCTATTGACTCAACGACCCGCAGTTTTGCGCTGCGGGCCCTTGCGTTCTCATCTATCTCAGCCAAACTAGGCGTTATTGGTTTTTTGGTTATAATATGTATAGTTGCTTTATGTCTACAAATACAGATTGGTTGCTCAGGTGGACAGATACAATTTTGGGATTCCTGTTTGAAATATTGTTTGACAATCCTATCTTCTAACGAATGAAAACTGATGACAGCCAACCGCCCCCCGGGAGCAAGCAATCTAATGGCTTGGGGTAGGGCGCGTTCCAGGGCGCCCAGTTCATCATTTACGGCAATACGCAACGCCTGGAACGTGCGCGTGGCCGGGTGAATTTTGGGCTGATCCCGTCGCCGATCACCTTTTCGCGGCTTAAAGCTGGCCACGCTCGCAATTACGTCGGCCAGTTCCCGTGTGCGGGCGATGGGGCGCGCCTGAACAATGGCCCGGGCAATCCGGCGGCTGCGTGGCTCTTCACCGTAGCGATAAATCAGGTCCGCCAATTGGCTTTCCGGTAAGCGGTTGACCAGGTCAGCCGCCGACTCGCCAGTGGTAGGATCCATCCGCATATCGAGCGGACCGTTTGCCTGAAATGAAAAGCCACGTTCTGGCTGGTCAAGTTGCATCGACGACACCCCCAAATCGAGTAAGACACCATTAATTGGGGGAAGCTGATGCTGCCGGGCTATCTGAGCCAACTGGTCAAAATTGGCATGCAGGAGGTGTACTCGATAACCAAATTCGCTTAACCGGCGTTTAGCCACAGCCAACGCGCTCTCGTCCCGGTCAAGGCCAAACAACCGGCCATCCGGCGCTGATGCCTTGAGTATAGCGGCGGCGTGGCCCCCGGCACCAATGGTACCATCAAGATAAACGCCACCGGCGTGGGGCTGCAAGGCTTCTATTGTTTCTGTTAAAAGAACAGGTTTGTGTACCATCGTCAGAATGTCAGAACGTTAGAACGCCAAACATTCTAACGGTCAAATTCCTAAATCCTGTAACTGGGCCGCCAGGGCTTCCGGGTCTTCCTCAACTTGGCCCACAACCAGAGACCACTTGGCCGGATTCCAGATTTCAACCCGGTTCATGACCCCAATAACCACCGTCTCGCTTTCAATACCGGCGTAGGTACGCAAATTCTGAGGAAGCAGCACTCGTCCCTGGCGGTCGGGAACGGAGTCGGAGGCACTGGAAAACATAAAACGGGCAAAGTTGCGAGCCACCGGATTTGTAGTGGGAAGTTGACGAATTTTTTCAGACATCACTTCCCACTCCGAACGACTGAACGCCCACAAACACCCGTCCAACCCGCGGGTGATGACCACGCCGCCTTCCAGTTCGTCACGGAATTTGGCGGGAATGGTCAACCGGCCTTTGTCATCAATGGTGTGTTCGTATTCACCCAAAAACATGATCGTGCATCCTGGTGGTGATGGTAGAGTGGGGCAATATTCCCCACTGGGGGCATAGAACAAATGTTCTTATCTCCACTTTCCCCCATTTACCCCCACGCTGACCCACATTATAACTCATTTTCTCCCACTTGTAAAGTCGGGTTGAAAATTTTTTAAGGTTATGTTTACTTGGGGCATATCTGAGAACTTTGCGGCTGGAGTCAAACTAAGCTATAATGTGCCGCATTCCGGGGCGAGAAGGTGCTACGGGCGGTAGTGTAGCCAATCAAGCCTTGACAAACGCCCTTTTTGCGGCAAGGAGAAGCCCAGTGCGAGCATTGATTACAGGCATTACCGGCTTTGCCGGGGGACATCTGGCCCAAACTCTCTTGGACCGGGGTGACGAGGTTTGTGGCGTAGATATTCGTCCGGCGCAAGGATTAAAGCATCTCAGCCCCGAAATAAACTTGGCTGTGGCCGACTTAAGCGACCCTATTGCCGTAACCACGCTATTGAGCCAGATTCAACCGGAAGCTATTTATCACCTGGCCGGGCAGCCGTTTGTGCCGACGTCCTGGCAAGACCCCTGGGGCACCATTGAAAATAATATCCGGCCCCAACTTAACATTTTGCAAACCATTATCCAGCAGCAGTTAACCACCCGGCTATTAATTGTTGCCTCGAATCAGGTTTACGGGAAGGTCAGCAGCGACCAACTTCCGGTCAGAGAGGATACCCCGTTTCGCCCCGACAATCCATACGGGGTTAGCAAGGTGGCCCAGGATCTGTTGGCCTTGCAATATCACGTCAGCCACGGAGTAGATGTGTTGCGAGTGAGGGCGTTTAATCATATTGGGCCGCGTCAAAATCCTTATTTTGTCTCCTCCTCTTTTGCCAAGCAGATTGCCGAGATAGAAGCCGGACTGAAAGAACCTATCATCCGCGTGGGTAATTTGGATGCCCAACGAGATTTTACCGATGTGGTTGATGTGATGCGGGCCTATGCCCTGCTGGTTGAGTTTGGTCAGCCGGGCGAAGCTTATAATGTTGGTACAGGGCGGGCTTATTCAATTCAATACCTGCTAGAGATATTACTCGGTTGCGGCAACGTAGAAATAAAAATCGAGCAAGACCCTACCCGAATGCGGCCCTCTGATGTGCCCGTTCTGTATGCCGACAACCATAAATTACGGACCACAACCGGCTGGGAGCCAACCTATACCTTTGAGGAGAGTTTGCAGCGGGTGCTCGACTACTGGCGGAAAGAGGTTAAGAAGGGATAAATTTCTCAATGAAGCAAAAGACAGCGCTGATTACGGGGATTACGGGCCAGGATGGGTCTTACCTGGCCGATTTTTTACTGGAACAGGGATATCGAGTTATCGGGATGGTGCGGCGCAGCAGCACCGTCAATTTCGACCGCATTGCCCATTTACAGGAGGTGGAAGCGCTGGAAATTGTGCAGGGTGATCTTCTTGATCAAATGTCGCTGATTGACATCCTGCGAGAGTACAATCCCGATGAGGTTTACAATCTGGCCGCTCAGTCTTTTGTGCCCACCTCGTGGCGGCAGCCGGTGCTGACCGGCGAGTTCACCGCTCTGGGTGTTACCCGGATGCTGGACGCGATCCGCATTGTCAATCCAAATATCCGTTTTTACCAGGCTTCCAGCAGTGAGATGTTTGGCAAAGTGCGCGAGACGCCTCAGAATGAGAACACGCCGTTTTACCCGCGCAGTCCCTACGGCGTGGCCAAAGTGTACGGCCATTGGATTACGATCAATTACCGGGAGAGTTACAACCTGTTTGCCTACTCTGGCATTCTCTTTAACCACGAGAGTCCGCGGCGGGGGCTGGAATTTGTTACCCACAAAGTAACTTACGGCGTGGCGCGGATCAAGTTGGGCCTGGCCGACGAATTGCGTTTGGGTAATCTGGAGGCCCGGCGCGACTGGGGTTACGCCGGCGATTACGTACGGGCCATGTGGCTCATGCTGCAACAAGATAAACCTGATGACTACGTGATTGCCACGGGAGAGACACATTCGGTGCGACGGCTGTGTGAGGTGGCATTTAACTGTGTGGGACTGAATTACGAGGATTATGTGGTCAGCGACCCCAAATTCTACCGGCCGGCCGAGGTCGACTTGCTGGTGGGTGATGCGACCAAAGCCGGGGAGAAACTGGGCTGGGAACCGACCATTAATTTTGCCGCGCTCATTCAGATGATGGTCGAAGCCGACATGGTTACCCTGCGTGAAGAAGGGCATTAGTTGGGAGGAGATTGGACGAGCCTGATAAACCTTTCCATTTTGGGGAGGCAACCGTTACCATCAGCGCCTTGTTGACATCCCTACCTATTCCCGGTATGATATTTACCGTTCAAAGTCAACTGGCGGATGTCCCCAAAGCTATCAAAGGATAACCTCAGGTAATGACTATCAAGAGCACGCCTGGCCCGGCAAAATCATCGCCACCAGCCAGGCAAGTCGTTCGGCCTGGTTCGATTCGGGCCGCCAAAATCAATCGCTGGTTTGCCAAACACTGGCTCTTAACTTTCAATGCTGCCTGGGGCCTGTTTGTTATTCTGCCCTGGTTGGCCCCCATATTTATGCAGGTGAACCTCCCCGGTTTTGGGAAAGCGATCTACTTTGTTTACAACTTTTTTTGCCACCAACTGCCAGAACGTTCCTGGTTTCTGTTTGGCTCCAGTTTCAGTTACAGCCAGGCTCAAATTGCCGCCGCGTGGGGTCTAACTTTAAGCGACATCGGCGATGAACTTATCCGCCGCCAGTTTATCGGCACGCCGGAACTCGGCTGGAAAGTGGCCTGGTCCGACCGAATGGTGTCGATGTACGGCAGTATTTTTTTATTTGGCCTGCTGTATGCCTTGCTACGCCAACGGGGCAGCCGGGTCAAAAGTATCCCCTGGTGGCTCTTTGTTCTCCTGCTTACGCCTATGGCCATCGACGGCATCACCCATCTGGTCAGCGATGCCCTGCGGCTCAACTTTCGCCAAACCAACGAATGGGCCGCTATTCTCACCAATAATGCCTTCTCCCCCGATTTTTACGCTGACGATAGGTTCGGCTCGCTCAATTCGATGCTTCGCCTTGTCACCGGCATTCTTTTTGGCTTTGGGGTGGTGGCCTTTTTGTGGCCTATTATGGATAACGAATTCTCGCCCAAAAACAGGTGATGAAAAGACTCATTGTGGGATTGTCTGGCGCAACCGGGGTGATTTACGGCATCCGGCTATTGGAAGTGTTGCGTGAGGTGAACCACATTGAAACCCACGTAATTATCAGCAGCGCCGCCAAACGCACCATCCGGCTGGAAACAGATTACGCTTTAGAGCAGGTTGAGGCGCTGGCCGATAAGCCGTATCACTTTAACGACATCGGCGCGGCCATCTCCTCCGGCTCATACCAGACCACGGGGATGGTTGTTATTCCCTGCACGGTAAAAACGCTCTCCGGGATCGCCCACGCCTATAGCGACAATCTCATTCTCCGCGCCGCCGACGTGGTGCTCAAGGAACGACGTAAATTGGTGTTGGTTTTCCGCGAGACCCCGCTGCATTTGGGCCACATTCGGCTGATGGCCCGGGTCACCGAGATGGGGGGCATCGTTATGCCGCCAATACCTGCTTTCTACCATCGCCCCCAAAGCATCAACGACATCATCGACCAAACGATCAACCGGGTTTTGGATGTATTAGATATTGAGTTAGAACAAGACCTGTTCCCGCGCTGGCAGGGTGTCAGCTAAAACTTACTTGGCATAATCTATCGCCCGCGTCTCGCGGACAACGGTCACCTTAATCTGGCCAGGATATTCCAGGCTTTCCTCAACCCGGCGGGCAATGTCCTTAGACATTTTGATGGCCTCGTAGTCGTCCACTTCCTCAGGCCGTACAATGATACGGATTTCCCGGCCGGCCTGAATGGCAAAGGACTCCTCGACACCTTTGAATGAATTGGCCACTTCTTCCAAAGCCCTGATCCGTTTGACGTAATTCTCCAGACTTTCCCGGCGCGCCCCCGGTCGAGCACCGGAAATGGCGTCGGCCACTTCAACAATAACCGCCTCAAGCGACTCCTGCTCAACTTCGTGGTGGTGTGAAGCAATGCAATTGATAACCTGAGGATTAACGCCACAGCGTTTGGCAATGTCGGCTCCGATGATGGCGTGGGGGCCTTCAACTTCGTGGTCAACCGCCTTGCCAATATCGTGCAGCAGCGCGCCCTCTCGACAAATTTCAATCTCGGCCCCCAATTCGTTGGCAATGATCACAGCCAACCGTGAAGCCTCAACGGCGTGGGCGTGCTGGTTCTGACCATAGCTGGTACGATACTTGAGACGGCCCAGTAGTTTTATCAGATCAGGATGCAATCGATGCACCCCGGCCTCGTAGACGGCCCGCTCACCTTCCTCTTGAATAATCTGATCGACTTCCTCGCGCACTTTTTGCACCAGTTTTTCAATCCGCGCCGGGTGAATCCGGCCATCGGTAATCAGGCGGCTCATGGCCAACCGCGCCACCTCGCGACGGACCGGGTCAAAACCGGTCAAAATAATGGCTTCCGGCGTATCATCAACAATCACATCAATCCCCGTAGCATTTTCAAAAGCGCGGATGTTGCGTCCCTGCCGGCCAATAATGCGGCCCTTCATATCATCGCTGGGCAGGGGTACCGACGAGACCGTGGTTTCCGATACCTGATCCGAAGCAATGCGCTGCATGGCCAGGGCAATGATTTTGCGAGCCTTGCGGTCGGCCTCTTCTTTCACGTCAGCCTCCACCTGCCGCAAAATGCGGGCCAGGTCTTGCCGGGCCTCGGTTTCTACGGCTTCCAGCAACATCTCCTTGGCTTCGTCCCGGCTCATACTCGAAACTCGCTCTAATTCGGCCAGGCGTTCTTCGTTGAGTTTTTCAATCTCATTGGCCCGTCGGTCAATTTGGCTCTGGCGCTTGTTGAGATTACGCTCTCGTTTTTCTATGTTCTCAAAACGCCTATCTAAACTTTCTTGACGCCGTTGTAACCTCTCCTCAATCCGGTCAAGTTCCTGCCGCTTGCGATTGATTTCCTTTTCCGCTTCGCCACGTAGACGGATGGCCTCCTCTTTGGATTGAAGCTCCAGTTCTTTGCTTTTGGCTTCGGCCTCGGCGATAATTCCTTTGGCCAAAACGTCGGCAGATTTTACTTTTTGTTCGCTCACCTGGCGATAGTAGAAATAGCCTCCGGCAGCGCCCAACACCAGGGTAATTACAGCCACCAAAATATATCCCAAAATATCCATTTTCTGTCCTCGTTTTTTTCAGTTTTCTAAGGAGGGGCAAATGACCATGCGCCTTTACCCCATCAGTTAATCCATCTTAGATGCACCTAAAACGGCGTTCGATCATTCCGTTAAATCTTTGGCAGACCAGGCCCGATCAAAAACCTGATAAGCCACCTCATAACCAAAACCTCGTCTATTTAAGAAACTTACTATTTTTTTCTTTAGTTCCGTTTCACCTAAACCTTGCCAACGTTTGAGTTTGCTCTCCACGGCGGTCCAGGCCGAGGCAGCCTCATCTACATCAGCCAAGACGGTATCAATGATTTCGTCGGAAAGTCCTTTTTGTTTCAACTCGTACCGCAAGGCCTGTTGGCCGCGCGGCCTAAATTGCTGGCGATTGTCGAGCCAGAAATGGGCAAAGGCTACATCGTCTAAATATTGCCGTTCAATCAACCGGCTCACCGTATCATCGACCACGTCGGCAGGATAACCTTTGTCGCGCAAATAACGCGTTACTTCGGCCTGGCTGCGAGAACGATACCCCAAAAAACGGATGGCTCGATCGTAGGCTTTGTTACGTTCATCCTCTTGCTTGAGTTTTTCAATTTCGGCGTCGCTCAGATATTGATCTTTGCGCAGGGTGGCGGCCACCAACATGGTTACGGCCAGCGCATATTCACCATCCACAAATACATTGACGCGCTCTTTATTATTCTTTTGCGCTTGTAAGGCCGTAATTGTTCCGGCCATCAGCCGCTCTCCTGCGAAAAAACAAAAGCTGCAACGCCTGGCGTCACAGCTTTTTAGATTCACCAAAGTAAACAATTTTTAGAATTGTTTAACCAACTCAGCTTGAAGTTGATAGAGACTACAATACAATCTGACGGTTAGAAATCAGTTAATCTGACTCCCGGCCTGCACCGATGACATGGATGGTTATCAAGCACCCACGCCCACAACAGGCCATCAACGGTCAGATCAATCAAATTCAAGCCAAGTCCAGCGCAAAGTTTGAAACAAATCTACCTCATCAAGAATCTGCTAATTATCTCGTTAACCAGTCATCAAACCCAACATCGATGTGCGGCAGAACGCTCAATTTTTCAAAGTGCCGACTGTCAGAATAACCGGACATATCCAATACCCCACAAACATTCAGAAAGTGGGTGACCCACCGTTCGCGGTTTGGGTACCGAATGATGATCTTGGGTATGGTCAAAAACCACTTTAAGACAGTCTTGAATTACGATCATATCGACGTTGGCAGTTGCCTATTTCTCCCTCAACCGATTTGTTCAAAACGCTCTGCTTAGCAGTAACACTCTACTCCAGGTAATGCGGCAGGTTAACGATTCCATTGGATTGATAAAGAGATAGAGTTTCAACGGGTTTTACACCCACACCAAACCACAAGGGTTTGATACTTGCTTCAAATCATTAAAAGCTGTGACCGGTTCGTCTGAACCTCTTAATTTTTGGGTGAGGCAATAAAATAAATTAAATGCCCCAATAAGTACAACTTTAGTACAACCTTAATCTTCTGTCTCGGTTGCCGCGCCATAAGGAGACTTTTTCCGGGCCGGTTGTTGCTGGCTGGGGCCATAATCAACCGTGGCCGGGTCTCTCAGCGGCAATTCAAACTTTTCTCTGATTTTGTTCTCGATTTCCAGGGTCAACTCTGGATTTTCTATCAGGAATTTCTTGGCGTTCTCGCGGCCCTGGGCCAAACGAGTATCGCCATAAGAGAAAAAAGCGCCCCGTTTATCAACAATCTCCTCGGTTACCGCCAAATCCAGAATATCGCCAACTTTGGAGATGCCCTCGTTATACATAATATCAAATTCGGCCACTTTGAACGGTGGGGCTACTTTATTCTTTTTTACAGTTACTCTGGTACGGTTGCCCACCACTTCACCGCTATCTTTGATAGCCTGAATTCGGCGGATATCCAACCGTACCGAGGCATAGAAGCGCAATGCCATCCCGCCGGTGGTTGTTTCCGGGTTACCAAACATTACCCCAATTTTCTGGCGAAGCTGGTTAGTGAAGACCACGCAAGTATTGCTGGTTTTGATGGCTCCAGCCAGTTTTCGCAAGGCTTGACTCATCAGCCGAGCTTGTAAGCCCATATGAGAATCACCCATCTCGCCTTCAATCTCGGCGCGGGGTACCAACGCCGCCACCGAGTCGACCACCACTACAGCCAGAACACCGGAGCGCACCAACGCCTCGGTGATTTCCAGGGCCTGCTCGCCGGTATCCGGCTGTGACACGTATAACTCATTGATCTGAACGCCGCATTTTCCGGCATAGATGGGGTCCAGCGCGTGCTCAACATCCACAAAAGCGGCAATGCCGCCTGTTTTTTGCGCTTCGGCAATAATGTGTTGGCAGAGGGTGGTTTTGCCAGAACTTTCCGGACCATAAATCTCGACGACGCGGCCTTTGGGCACACCGCCTACTCCCAGGGCAATGTCTAAGGATAACGAGCCGGTAGGAATAGACGCCACTTGCAGGTGTTGAGCCTCACCCAGTTTCATGATCGCGCCCTCGCCAAACCGCTTCTTCAAGTTAGCCAGGGCTGTTTCCAGGGCTTTTTCCTGTCCGTTATCTGCTGCCATAAGAGGTAGGAACTCCCAAAGTTACATTTTAACACCGATTAGGCTAGTTTACATCAACATAAGCGTTTTTGCAAGCGATTAACAAACTTTCGCTACCTAGAATACACTCTGCATAAACTACCTTTTGACCATCTTCCACTTTGAGCGTCGCTCGAACGTTTAACATCTCAACAAGGCGACGACGACTTTCAAAATCTTGGCTAATTTCATCAAGATCGGCAGCTAGGTCGGCAGCCAATGTTTCAATATCCTGGATTTGCTCATCGCTTGGCATTTGAATGTTAAGCCGCTTGGTCAGTTCTTCCTTTTGTAGTTCAACCCCGTCTATGGCCCTCTCTATTTGCTCAATATCGTGAGCTATCACGGCCTTGGCACGTTGGCTATTGACACTTCGCAAATTGGCAAGTTCACCCTGTAATTCTTGCTCTTTTTCCTTGATTAGGTTTTCGGTGATATGTAACTGTTCTCTAATTGGTTGCGTGATTTCATGAGCCTGCGTTTTGTATGCCATCAATTTTTTTCTCAATACTGTTCGATCAGAAAGAAGAGACACTACCCAGTTCCACATAACCTCATCAACCCTGTCAATTCGAAAGTTTGGCAAGTTACACGCCCGATAATAATCATGACGGGAATTAGTGGGGCAACGATAATACATATAACGTCCCGAACTGTTCGACTTTGTGCATGAAGTCATTTTATATCCACAACACCCACAAGTGCAGCGTTTACCCATCAGATAATGGTATTTTGTATTACCAGAATTCCACTCTCTATTTTCAATCGCAAAACATTGGACAAATATGTTACCATCGTCTGGATGAAAGAAACGCAAGACCAACCCTCATCAGCACAGGAGCAAGAAACAGCCAGGGAATTGGCCTGGTTGGAGGAAAACTTGACCATCTTCTGGCCCACGGCCCATTTTGGCTACGAACAACAGGGCAGGGGAGCCGTTGTCATTGAGGCCGTCTCGTCTCCGCTGGGTGAGGACACGCCCTTTCACTATGCGGCCCAAGCCGTCATCGAAGCTGCCCAGGATGAGGCTTCGATCAGCCTGGCCCGGCTTGTCTCAACCTACGATCCGGAGCGACAATTTGTGGCGGCGATCCTCAGGCCACAGATGCACGTCAGCACCTATCAAGTGGAAGTAGGACCGGTGTTGGTCGAGGCGGTCAGGGCATATCGTGATGCCGATTACAGACCCAAAGTAGAAGTTACCGGAGATCAGGCCGGGGCAGCCCTGAAACCACCTGACCTGGAAACGCTGATGGAGTGGGAGGCCGAAGGCGGCTGCGAGGCGGCCTGTCCCCACCATTGTTGGGTTGAGCCAGATGGAGTGTGTCAGCACGGGCAGCCGAGTTGGTTGCTCAAGTTGGGGTTGATCTGAACTTGATACCACCGGAATATACGCTATAATACATACTGATATGCAATCATCCACATTGATCTTACCAGCAGAGGAGCAAGAGCAAATGGCGCACCAAGTTGTTATCAACGCCTCGGAGGGGCACCGGAAATTCGGTCAGCTACTCAAACGGGTCTATGGCTCGGATGAACACCTGATTGTCGAGCGCGATGGCTTCCCAGTGGCCGTGTTGATGTCCTATCAAGAATATGAGCAACTCAGCCAATCCCGCGGGGAGATGGTCAGCCCTGAAAACCTGCCGTCCACTATGAGCCTGGCCGAGGCCTTTGGCTCGGTCACGCCCATCCACCGGCCTGAAGATTTCGCCACCCTGCACGAAGCGGCTATTGAAGACCATGTACAGCAAGTGATGGACAAGGAAAAGGAATAAGCGATTATGCCCTTTGTTGATACCAATATCTTCATCCGTTACCTGACCAAAGACGACCCGGCCAAGGCCCAAGCTTGTTTTGAGTTGTTCCAGCAGGCCGCGGCCAACCAGGTAGCGTTGACCACCACCGAGGCCGTCATCACCGAAGTGGTCTACGTGCTCTCCTCTCAAAAGACCTACGGCCTGGCCCGCGCCGACGTCCGCGCCCGGCTTTACCCCTTACTTTCCGTGTCAGGCTTACGGCTGCCCCACCGCCAGACTTATCTACGGGCGTTGGACCTCTACACCCTGTATCCCCTCGATTTTGAAGATGCCGTGATTGTGGCCCAGATGGAACGGCAAAAGATCAACGAGTTGTACAGCTACGACCAGGGCTTTGACCGGGTAGCCAGTCTCACCCGCCACGAACCGTGAGGGTATGGCTGCTCCGGCTGAAGTTCAGTTCCCCGCTCACGTTTCATTCCCGAGGCTCGCCGTCCTCTTTCCCAAATATGATATGATGGCCTTATGCCCGAACGCGAGCGACGGTACCAGTTACCCCTCAATCTTCACCCGCAAGAACCTGGCCCACCCCCAGAAAACCTGGGCCGGTTCGTCCGCAGAGTGAGCGAAGGGGTTAAGATCGCCTGTCCCGCCGACCTGGCCCGCTATCTGCAAGAGAACATCTACACTCCGTTTGAGTCTTTCGACCAGGAGGAGTTATACGCCCTGCTACTCAACAACAAAAACTTGATCACTCACGAAGCGATGATCTACCGGGGCACAATCAATACCGTGCAAATCCGGGCGGCGGAAATCCTCAAAGAAGCCGTGCGGGTCAACGCCCCGGCCTTTGTTCTGTCGCACTGCCACCCCTCCGGCGACCCGACCCCCTCGCCCGAAGATGTGCAGGTGACCCGGCACCTCAGAGAAGTCGCCGCTTTATTGGATATTGAGTTGTTGGATCATATCATTGTGGGTCACTATGGTTGGGTGTCGTTGAAACAACAAGGCTTGGGGTTTGAGTAAATCTGCCTTCAAAAAAAGTCCCTCTCTCACCGCTGCTTTGACCACCACCCGGCATAAGCGAGCGTCGGCGCGTAACCTAATTGGCGCAAGAACTCAGGGTAGTCTCCCCCAAAAGCAGGTTCGAGGGGCAGGGTGAAAATGGTGGATACGGCCATATCCTCCTCCACGGCCTGCCAAAATTGCGCTAATTCTTCCGGCCCGTGGGGTTGCTCCACCTGTTCGGTCAGATAACAATCCCATAACACTCCATAGATTTCTCCTCGCCAAATCTGGGCCTGGCCACGCGGGTAGAGATGTACCTGGGGCCGTCCCGCCCCAATCAGGCGTCCTTCGCCAAGGTAACTGTTCCAGGCCACCTCAAACACGGGCGTTGGGCGGGGTTCGAAAAGTTTATACAACCGGTAGGTGGTCAAACAACGGTTGATTTCTGGCGGCAGGCCGGAGAAGTGATCATTCCGTATTGGCTCCTGGCTGGGCGGAAATCCGGCCAGGTAACGTGGCCCGCTGGACTGGCGCAGCGTTTGCACCAACTGCCAGTTATCAGGGAAACTGACCCGAACCTCGGCCCTGGCATAATCCCTGGCAACAGCCTCGACCAGTTTTTCCGGGAGTGGGGGAGGGGATGATTTTCGTTCCATTGAGAAGATTGTATCACGGATATGAGCGTTAATGCTCGGTGGGGTCAAGATGCCAAAGCACCACCCGCCGACCCTTTTCTAAAAATGATTGAGCCAGACTCTGCATAAACTTGGCTTGTGGGGTATGGTGAGCATCCGTGACCAATAGACACGTTCCGGCAGGGAGTGATTCCGCCTTCTTTCGCCAAATTTGCCGGTGGGGTAATAACGCGGCAGGGAGAATTTCAAGGTAGGGTTTTCGGTAGGGTGCTGGCATATATTGGGATTGTCCCCATTATAGCAAACAGAGAGCCATAATAAAACCGGCTTTCTGTTGACGCCTGTAGAGGGAGGAGTTAAAAAAACGTGGGTTTATTTTACTGCTGCACCTTACTATTGCCGTTGCCTGAAATTGCGCTTGCAATGTGGTAAAGAAACCCGTTTAATAAAACTATGTTAAGAAAATCCACACTCAGACGACTTTCTTAACCGTTTATGCTGGTTGGTTATGCCCGTGTTTCCACCCTCGACCAAAATCTATCCCTGCAAGTGGATGCTTTGCAGAAGGCGGGATGTGAAAAAATCTTTCGGGATAAAATCAGCGGCAGCAAGACCGGACGTCCGGGCCTGCAAGAAGCCTTGCAATACACCCGAAAAGGGGATACCTTGCTGGTCTGGCGGCTGGATCGCTTGGGCCGGTCCCTCAAGCACCTGATTGAAACCGTGACCCAATTGGAAGAACGAGGGGTTGGCTTTCGGAGTTTGCAGGAAGCTATCGACACCACGACCAGTGGTGGACGCTTGGTATTTCAGATTTTTGGCGCGTTGGCCGAGTTTGAGCGCAATCTTATCCGGGAGCGCACCCAGGCAGGATTGGCTGCGGCGCGGGCCAGAGGGCGAAAAGGGGGCAGGCCAAAGGCCCTGGACAAAACCAAGATAGAGTTGGTCTATAAATTATATAATGAAAAGAAGCATACCATCAAGGAGATTTGCCGGGTTTTGGGGATTTCCAGGCCGACGCTCTATGCTTATCTGGGCCAGAGAAAACCGATAGAGGTGGCAATGAGGATATAGTTTGATCCGAAAAATGGTTACCCCAAAGTTGGGGCAAAAAACGCCACGCCCCAACCTTTGCGGCGTAAGCAGGCGAAGCGTGCGACGCTACCAGAGGGGGCGTGGCTTTTGTTTATGCGCCCGGTGCCATCCCGCGCCCAGCACCGGCCGGGCGTTTTGGCGGGTTTGCCCACCAAAAACAACCTCCCGCAGGAGACTGACAGGCCGCGCCATTTTGTTATTCTGATTGTATCAGACGGCCTCGGCCACGCATCGATAGATATTCAGAAAAAATTTGGATTTCTGCCAGGTAGAGACAGGACAATGTCCTGTCTCTACCTGAAAACATTATCTGAACAGCTATAGCCAATGTTTGATCCGTGGCATTGCTGGCGGGGGACGATAAATGCCCAATTAACAAAACGTGGGAGACCACCAGCCGAAAACCAATGTTGTTGTTCCTGTTGTTCGGCCTCCTGTTGTTGCGGTTGGAGCAGCGAGCGTTGTTCTGATTGTTGAAACACTGAGGTACTGATCTTTTTGATAACACTGATAAAACGCAGTTCAGCAAAAGTCGCCCAACGCTCCCCTATTTCTCAGGGAAAAATGGGGGTTTATGCCACTTTCCTGTGTTACTTTCGCGGTATTGCGATAAAACCTTCAGTGAATTCATCCCTCTCTGTGCTTCAGTGATGCCAGAAGCCAGAAATTCAAATGGGGGAGACCACCAGCCGAAAACCGAGGTCGTCGACCCTGAGGCTCGGATAGTCCCTGCTGCGGTAGGAGCAGCGAGCGTAGTCCAGATCGTAGTCCCACGCGCCGCCCCGCAATACCCGGCTATCCTTATCTTCATAATACCAATCCGCGCCCCACTCCCACACATTCCCGGCGCAGTCGTAGGCCCCACTGGGGCTAACCCCGGCCGGGAACATGCCCACCGCCGAGGTCTGTCCAATTCTACTTTCTATGGTGTTACTAACGCCATCCTGCCACCTATCCCCCCACGGAAATTCGCGCCCATCCTGCCCCCGCACTAGCCGCTCCCACTCCGCTTCAGCCGGTAAACGGTAGGCCTGTCCATACTCCGCCGAGAGCCAATTACAAAAAGCCTCGGCCTCAAACCAACTGATCCCCACTACCGGATGGTTGGGGATATTCCATTTACTATCATCCCATAATCTTGGTTGCGTCCATTTCGCCTGTTGCCGGTACTGCCAGCCTTCCCTGCTCCACCACGTTGCCTCATTGTATCCCCCCGCTTCAATAAAATGGGCAAATTGGGAATTGGTGATGGGGTAGATACCCGCCTGAAAAGGTTTTACCCCGCGTTTCTTTTTGCTATCGCCATACAAAAACTCGCCTTCAAGGACGGGAGTCAATAATGGGGGTAACGTCGTTACCCCTGCCCGCGGGTCGCCCAACCGGCCCAACACCTGCCCGGCTTTGGCCCGCCGGGGCAGGCTCACGGCGGTGTCCACCATAGCGGTTTGCAACGCCTCGATCACAGCCTTTTTGCAGGCCGGGGTCACCCCGCCCGGCCAGGCGTCCAGCGCGGCTTCTCCGGCCAGGATGGTGGCCTGGCCCGGCTCACCCGGCGCTAATTGAATCAAATCGCGCAGGGCCATCCCGGCGGCTTCGTCACGTTGCTGGACAATGCCCAGGTAGCCAATGGCCAGCAAGCTCACTTCGTGCCAGTTGTCGTCGGCAATATGGTCGGCCAGGGCCTGGACCACGGGTTTTACATCTTGCTGGCCGCGCTGGGCAATGGCCACCGCGGCCAGATATTCCTGAAAGGTGAGGTGGATAAAACCGTACATGCCCGCGCCGCGCTCCAGCAACAGGCTGGCGTATTCACGGGCATCGCTGAGCAGTTGTCGCCCTGCCTGTTCGGGGTCGGGTTCGCCGCGTTCGGCGTAAATCTCTTCCAGTTTGCGCCGCACCGCCTCCCGTTTCACCAGGCCCACCCCGGGGCTGGTCTGGTGCATCCACAGGGCCAGGGGGGCCAGCACCCGCGTGGTTTCCACCACGTCTAAATCGCGGCTGGCCCGGCCATCCAGGCCGCGGGCCAGGTTCCAGTGGCGCAGCAGGGTTTCCACATATTTTTGGTACAACTCCACCCGCCGTTCCGGCAGGGTGATGCCCTGCCGTTTCATCAGGGCCAAAATGGTGAGCAGCAGCGGGTTGGCCGCCAACTGGCGCACGCCCGGATTGCGCTCCACCGATGCCAGCAATTCACTGCGTTCGCGGGCGGCTTCGGCGGCGGCAATGGCGGTATCGCCCCGGGCGGCGCGTTCCACGGCGGCGGTCCATTGATTGACAAATTGGGTAATTTCAGCGTGATCAAAATCAACCAGGGTACATTCGGCCAGTCCGGCCACGGTGGGCCGCACGTCGCGGTAGCCCACAATCCGGCTGGTGAGGATAAATTTGTTACCCTGGCGGCGCTGAAAGGTAAAAAAGTCTACCAGGCGGCTCATCACCAACTGGCGACGTGCCAGGTCCCGGATTTCATCCAGGCCATCCAACAACAACAAGGCGCCCCCTTGGGCCAGGGCTTCGCTGAGCATGGCGGCAATGGGCAATTTCAAGCCGCGTTCCCGGTAGTAAGTGGCCACAAATTCGTCCAGGGGAATATCGTGGGCATCCAGGGCGTTGGCATAGGCCGATAACGGCACCAAAATGGGCAGCCGTTGGCCCAAACCCAGGGCTTCGCCTTCGCCCAGGGCCAGGCGTAAGGTCAGCACTTTAAGAAATGTGGTTTTACCTGCGCCGGGATCACCCAAGATTATCAGGCCATCGTGCTGGCCCAACAAAGTTACCAATGGCTGTGGTTCGCTCAAGCGCTGGCCCATAGCCTCGGCTTCCTCCTGGCTCACCTGCCGCCCGGCCAGCCGCAGTTGGTGGCTCCAGGTGTCGCCTTCGGGCATTTCTATCCGGGCCTTTAGCGGCACATACATCTCTAACAACGGCATGCGCAACGGCACGCGGTCAGACACCCCCATGCCCTTAAAATCCAGATATTGGTAACGGTCGACCAACTGGGTTAAATAGACTTTGGTGGCCTGCTGCAAATCCGCCGTTGATAACTCGGCCAGAACGGCGGAATACTGTTGCCAGAAGGCTTCGGCGGTAACGTTAATGATATAGGTTGTTTTGCGGGCATTCGCGGCCAGCACATCACCCGTCACCTGGCTCTTTACCACCGCCTGCGCCTGGTGACCCTGTTTGATCAGGATGTCCCGCCTGTTGTGCAGCGCGGCCAGGGTGGCTTCAATTTGCGCGTCGGGCAATACCCCGCTGCCCAGCAGGGCTTGCTGGGCGGCGATGGCAGCTTCTACTTTCTGTAGTTCAGTTTGATCATCGGTCATGATGACTCCTTTGGGTGAGGGCGATGAAACACTGAGACACTGAATTTCTGAGGGCACTGATGAATGTCTCAGTGAATTCATTCCTTTCAATGATTCAGTGATTCAGAAACACTGAGGCACTGAATTTGGTGAGGACGCTGATAGGAAGGCTCAGGGTCCTCATCCTCCCTCAGTGGTCCAATGTTCCAGAAGCACTGAAACACTGAATTTTTTGAAGGCACTGACAAGGGCTTCAGTGACATCATTTTCCTTCAGTGATTCAGTGATTCAAAATCCCGTTTCAATTAGCCAGCCGCTTGATTTCCAATTTTACTCCGCCAAAGTTGAGCAGCAAACCTATCTTGTAGCCACTGGCTTTCAAATAGGACAACGTTTGAACAAAAGCAACGGCATCCAGTTCTGCTTTGGCTTTGATTTCTACCATAACTTCCTCAACCATAAAATCGACTCGCTTGCGTCCTATTTTTTCGCCCTTGTAAAGCACGTCAATCCAGACCTCGCGGCTGAATTCGAGTTGCTGCGCGGGCAACTCGCGGGCCAGGGCGCGCTGGTAGATAACTTCCTCAAAACCCGGGCCAAGCTGGCGGTGAACTTCTTGGGCTGCCGCGATAATCCGGGATGTTATTTCCGAGAGGGGATATTCTGTCTTTACGTATGGTTGACTCATATCGGTTTCCTTTTGTTGGATAGGGTTGTTGAAACACTGAAGCCCTGAAGCACTGAAACGCTGAATTTTTTGAGGGCACTGACAAAGGATTCAGTGACATCATTTTCCTTCAGTGATTCAGTGATTCAGAAACACTGAGACACTGAATTTGGTGAGGACCCTGACGAACTCTTCAGTGAATTCATTCCTTTCAGTGATTCAGTGACTCAGAAACACTAGACACTGAGTTTCTGAGGACGCTGATGAATGTCTCAGTGAATTCATTCCTTTCAGTGATTCAGAAACACTGAGACCCTGAGTTTGATGAGAACGCTGATGAATGTCTCAGTGAATTCATTCCTTTCAGTGATTCAGAAACACTGAGACCCTGAGTTTGATGAGGACGCTGATGAATGTCTCAGTGAATTCATTCCTTTCAGTGATTCAGTGACTCAGAAACACTAGACACTGAGTTTCTGAGGACGCTGATGAACTCTTCAGTGAATTCATTCCTTTCAGTGATTCAGTGATTCCAGAAGCCAGAAGCTCAAAGGGGGGAGACCACCAGCCGAAAACCAAAGTCGTAGTCCCTGACGTTGAGCGGCCACCTGCTGCCGCGGTAGGAGCAGCGAGCGCTGAACTGATAGCTGAGCCACGACCCGCCCCGCAACACCCGGAAATCCTTATCTTCATCATACCAATCCTGGCACCACTCCCACACATTCCCGGCCATATCCAGACAGCCATAAGGACTGACCCCACCGCCAAAACAGCCCACCGCGCTGGTAGCACCAAGGCCGGTCTCGTCGTAATTAGCCCACTCCGGGTCGGCCTCATCTCCCCAGGGGTACTCCCGCCCATCGTCACCCCGGGCCGCTTTTTCCCACTGAGTTTCATCCGGTAGTATCACTTGCTCCCCCAATTGGGCCGACAACCAACGGCAGAAAGCCAACGCTTCATACCAGTTAACGCCAACCACCGGATGGTTGGCCAGGTTAAACGGGGAGCCATAATCATAGGGGGCGTTGGCCCATTCATCCCGCCACTTAACATCGCCGCTTTCAAAAAAGGGAACAGATCGTTTTACCTGTCCCTTGCGCCAATCACCCGCCTCAATGGCCTCCGTCCAGAATGCTGCCTCTTGATACCCCCCGGCCTCGACAAACGCCTTGAATTGGGCATTGGTTACCGGATACCGGCTCATCTTGTAAGCGGGCAGGGTTACTTTTTGCTTATCATCTCCCATCAAAAATGGCCCGGCCGGTATCTCGCACCAGGTAATATCGGGCAAGCCATCGGCCCGCAATCCCACCCCTGGGCGGGGGTCGCCCAAGTAGGCGAGCATTACCCCGGCAGATACCCGCTCCACTGCCGGCAGGTCGCTGCCGGAGATAAGATGCGCCAGCCAATGCTGCACCCGCGCCACTTTGGCCTGGTTGCGCTCGCTGATTTGCGTCAAATCGGTTGTTTCAGTCAGGGCCTGCCCGGCCATCAACGCGCCCCACACATCAGCCAGCGCGGCGTTGGCGGCCCCCGGTTTTCTAAAACATAACGCCTCGGCCAACAACCAGATGGACGAAGCCGTGCCCCGCGCCGCCTTGGCCCCGGCCAGCAGCGCCACCTCACGCCAGCGGTCCGGTTCGGCGCGGGCCAGTTCGGCCACGGCGTCGGGATAATCGTGGTCGGTTAAGTGGCAGGCGGCCAGGTATTCCTGAAAGGTGCGGTGGGGAAAGGTATACACCCCCACCCCCCGCGGCAGCAACAGCCCGGCCCGCTGGCTGAGGTATTCAATCAACCGGGCCGGGTTCACCTCGGGGTTCTGGCTCAGGCGTATCAGCTCACTAACCAGCAACCCCTCATCCACGTCGGCCGTGCCCCTCAAATCAGGTTGGGCAGCGTGGGCCTGGTAGGCCAACTGATTGAGCAAACCGCGCACTTTGGCCCGGTCCACTTTGAGCCACTCAGCCAGACTGGGCTGCAACACCATCACCTGGCCCCCGGCATCGCGCACGGTTTTGGGGCTTTCCCACCAATCCAGCAATAAGTCCACAGTATCGGCGTACAGTTCCTCCCGTTTTTCCGGCAGGCTGCCGCCGCGCCAGGCGTGCAGGCTGGCCATCAGCGTCAGCAGCAGGGGGCGTTCGGCCAGGGCTTCCAGGCGAGTACTACCAAAGATGGCCCGCTTCAACAACTCGGCCCGGCCCTGGGCATCGTCGGGGTGCAGGCCGCGCAACTCGGCTATGTGGGCGTACCAGCCGTCCACAAAACGCCGGATTTGCCCGGCGCTAAAGGGGGCCAGCACGGCTTCGCTAAAGGAGGGCAAACGCCACGCCTGCTGCTGGTAGGCATAGGTGCGGCTGGTGACCAACACCCGGCAGCGGGGGTAGGCGCTGGCAAAACCTTCCACGGCCTCCCGCAATTGTACCCGGCGTTGATGGGCCTCGGGCACTTCATCTAACCCGTCCAGCAGCAACAAACCGCCCTGCTGCATCAATTCCTGCCGCAGGCAGGGGGCAAAGTCGGCCAGGCCCACACTGTCTAACTCGGCCACAATAAAATCCCACAAATGTCTGGCCGTGGCCGTTTGGCCCACCGGCGGCAGACCGCGCGCGGCAAAGTCGCGTAAAATCACCCGCACCGGCAGCAAAGGGCCGTGCTCCCACGGTTGCAATTCTTCTTGGTCCTGGCCCTCATCATCGGGTAAAGGCGCGGTCAGTTTGGTCAAATTGGTGCGGGGGCGTCCCAACGCTTCTCCGGCCAGGCACATGGTGACAAAGTTGACAAAGGTGCTTTTGCCGCTGCCGGGATCGCCCAACAGCACCAACCTGGCCTGGCGGTTCAACTGGGCCAGGGCCGACAAACGGCGCGGCTCGCGGGCGGCTTCCGCCTCCATCCGCCGGGCCAAGGTTTCGCGAGGGCGCAGTTCGATGTCTCGCTCAACGTCGGCACGTTGGGTAAGCAGGGCGGTGTAAATGGCGCTCAGGTTCAGCCGGGCTTCGGCTTCGCTGGCCGCCTTGGGGTCAATCCCGGCCAACGAGAGGCGACCAGTGGTTTCAAATAACTGGTTCAAATAAGCCCGGCGCAGGTCATCGGGCGTGGGGCCGGGTTCTTTCGGTGCGAGGACCTCGGTTTTGCTGGCTCCCGGCCCCAACACGTCGCCCTCAATCCGGCTGCCAACAATGGCCAGGCTCTCTTTTTTCTGCTGGATACCGATCGCCCTGTCTCCCTGCACAATCAGGCCGGAGCCTTTGAGGGTAGCCTCAAAACGGGGCAAATTGCCCAGCCCGGCCAATTCGGCGTGCAGCGTGGTCAGAAACCACTGCCGGTCGGCCTCGCTTAAGCCGGCCTGAGCCTGGGTGATCGCGTCCATTTGTTCCAGGAGCGTATCCAGGGCTTCACGCAATGCTTCACTCTCAGTTGCATTTTTGGCCAGCCAGCGGGCCACCTCGTCCTCGTCCGGACCTTTAGCCCGGTCTTTCCAGCTTTGAATCTGGTTGGCCAGCAAATTGGTGCCCACCGACCCGGCCACACCGCCCAGGGCGATGCCGACCTCGACCGGGGTTAGGCCACCCGTTTGCGCCGCTTGCACCAGCGGCCACAGACTCAAACCGCCGAGCGTACCATAAACCAGATAGGGTGCCTCCTGCGTCGCCCGGCGTTTGAACCAACCTCCGGCCTGCCGGAGTTTCTGCTGCGCCTGCTGTTTCCACTGCTGCGGGGTTAATGACATTTTATGCCCTCCACGTTAACTTTTGCTGGCCCCCGGCCCCAACACATCGCCGCCAATGGAACTGCCGGTGATGGCCTGGCTCTGATCGCCCTGCTGAATGACCGTAGCCCCGTCACCTTGCACCTGTACGCCGCCGGTCTGCTGGAGATGCGCTTGCAAGGCCTGGTGATACTGCGCCAACAACGCCTTGAGTTGGGCCACCAAATCGCTGTTGGCCGCAAGCAAGGCAATCAATTCTTTCTCAATGGGTTTCTGGTAGGTGACCGGATCTTGTTCAAATTCATTGGCCAACCATTCCCCTTTGGGGGACTGGCGCAGGTGGGCCAGGCTGGTTTGGACCACCTGTTCCGCCGCCTGGCTTGCCTCCGGCCCGGAGATTGCAGTCCCTTCTCCAGCCGCAACCTGTGCCAATAACAACTGCACCGCCAGGCTAACGCCCAGCCAATCGCTGCGGCTGATGAGCAGCGGTTGCAGTTCGGCCAACCACCTGGCTTCGCTGATTTCGTTGGCAATGGCCTGTTGGGTCAGGGTAATGGCCTGCCGATGGTCATCGATCTGGTTGAGCAGATCAAGGGGTGGGTTGGTAGCATATTTGGCTTTGCGCTCCTCAAGGAGATTGAGGTTTTGGTAAAGTTTGCTTAAAAAATCTTTGAAGTCGGTCATTGTGGCCCTACCTCGACGAGATCAATTCCATCTCCATGTTCCTTGATGATGAATAAGATGTCAAATTATCAGCGCAAATAGTATCCCCACGCTCAGTAAAACAAACCAGTAACAAACGATTGTTTGCCGAGCAGTCATTGGGCTACTCCGCTTTACAATTTTTCCACCCCAACGATTGCCCGACCGAAAAGGGATGTTGGACTTTATCTGGTTGTATCCAACCTACTCGATTACGAACTGGGGAGAGGTGTGGAAATCAAGGGGAATCGAAATACAGGGGCTTGACCAACAGGTGAGGCTATTTTGGGGTCAAGGGTAAATAAGATGTCCAGCACTTCTAAATCCAACACGGTGTACCCACAAACCGGACATACAAGCGCAGGCAAATCTTCCACTACAATCGGCTGGCCTTCACGCATAAACGTGTGCACAATCTTTCGTGCTTCCATTTCTCCGGGATAGCCCTGAACCGTACATTTCATTATTCTTTACCTTCGCGTTGGGTTGGCGATACCCGTTGGGGTGGTTGAGGCGCATGTTCTTATGCAGCCAAAGCCTGCATTTCTGGAAAGGTGATGCTGATGACTGGCTTGGGGAGGGTGTGTGTTTTTGTCCACTCAAATAGGGGTTGAATCAGATCTTCAACCTGTTGCGCTACTTCCCAGTCTAACACGGCATTTCCACAGTGAGAACATGTTGCCACTGCCGGTATGCCGGTAACGGTTACCGTAAGTCCATCACGGCGAAAGACCTGGGTGGCTATTCCATTACTCTTTGTTTTCCCGGAACAGACTGAACAAATCATTTCTTTTTCTTTCTTTGAGTTCGTCGTTGTTTATCAGCAATCCACTTTCCTTTGTCAGGAATATAAGCCGTTATCACCACACCCTCTTCTGGGGTATCTTCAACAACGATATGAACGGGTACATTATATTCGACTATTTCATCATAGAGCAATCCCCGACGATCATCCGGGTATATTTCTATGACCTCACCTTGCTCAAAAACTTGCCGCAAATGCTTCAATAAGAGTCCGTCTTTGAACGCTTCAATCTGGGCATGAGTTGTAATTCGTAAGGTTCGTTTACCGGAAGCAATATCTTTACGTAGTTTATCGATATTAAAACTAAAACTTTGCCCCAGATTGGAGATTTTTGCCACATCGAACCTCAGCTATGCATTAATTGTACGTATATCTTTATTTATTACCAATCCAATAGAAACATTCAAGGGGATGCATTATAATCTGTTTTCAAACTGCAAGCAATGTATTGCCAAACAATACGGATTGTCATCACAGAATCAGCCGATCAGTGATGATAAATTCCTGTTGATTATGTCTATCAACATAAGCATTTTTGCAAGCAATTAACACCTACTCGATTACGAACTGGGGAGAGGTGTGGGGAATCGTTTCCATCACCCTAGGCTGGCCCGGGGCGTCGATCAACGATATAATTCACCTATATCTCATCTTAAGGGCCATCATCATCCATCTCGGTAAGATCACCTTTTTCTTTCGTCGCCGAATCATTTTTTCGAGCACTACGACCACCTTTTTGGGGTCAAGGGCGATAAATTCCGGGGCTTTGAGCGCATTTTCTTCCCGGCTATCCTGGAAAGAGGTGTTCATCGGCCCCGGCAGGAGAATACCAACCCCAATACTCAATGGTCTCAACTCATGGCGCAAACCTTCCGTAAAACCGGCTAAGGCAAATTTGGTGGCTGCATAAACGCTATTCTCCGCCAGAGCGATTTGGCTAAACAAAGAGCCGATGTTCAAAATATATCCTGCTTCACTTTGTTTAATCAAGGGGAGCAAAGCTTTGATACAATAATACGCCCCAAAGAAATTCACCTCAAAATGCCGGCGCATCTCCTGATTGGAGATGTTCTCCGATACCCGATATAGGGCAAAACCGGCATTATTAACCAGCACATCAATCCGATGATATTTTTCTTTGATGATGGTAGCCATCTGATTCACCTCGCTCTCAGAAGCGACGTCGCATTTGATAATCAACGGAGCCTTGCCCGTGAGAGTTTTTATCTCTTCCTGAACCTGCTGTAATAAGAGTTCAGTCCGTGCTACCAGGATTACATTCGCATTTTTTTGACTCAAATGAATTGCAGTTTCTCGGCCCAGTCCTTTTGAGGCGCCGGTTATCACAATAGTTTTATTTTCGATGTCCATTATAACTTCTCCGCAAGCCAGTTGCCGAGGGTATAGATGGCGCGGATGGGGGGTGTCATCTCATTACCCGCCCGCACGGTATGGACCAGCAGTAGTGCAATCAGCCCGGCCAGAATTGCTACATACCACAATGGCGCATATCCCTGCTGTACCGCCCGAATAAACACGTAACCGCCTAGCGGGATCAGCAGCAATACCGCCGTGACAAGGCCTGGGGCGTATTGTCTAAAATAGAACGTCCAAAAGATGTGCTGAAGGGCATTACCCAGGGCCAGAGCAATTGCTGGAAGAAACACATACGCGGCAACCGTCGGGTTGCCGGACAATGTGGCCGCAGTACACCAGGCAAAACCCACCACACAGACGATGCCAATCCACATTCGAGCGTTCTTCTTTGTTACGGTAGCTGGCACGCCAACAAAGTTGCGTCGTTCAAAATCGGTGATATTCCATTCTTCAACCTCGTGAATAACAAAGGCGATGAGAAACAGCCACAGCATACTCAGGAAGTTAAGATGTTCAAATACAGTCAAGATGTGGTTCATTTTTATAAACTCCTTACAGTAGTTTGATTATCTGCGTGAATATATTTCGAAAGCATACGCTTACAATAGCAGACACCACCAAAAATATCATTAACCTGGGTTAATTTTTGATTATTTGATTTTTTTTGCGGATGCGGGATAAAGCTACGTCGGTGACACCTAAATAAGAGGCAATATGATACTGAGGAATTCTATCGGCCAAACCAGGAAATTCCTTTAAGAACCGGCGGTAGCGGGTCTCTAAGGAATCAAGCAGCAACTCTTTTTCTCGTGCTTCTTTTATCAGAGCCAAATTTTCTGCATTTTTACGACCAATTCGCTCCCAGCACGCATGTCGATTGTAAAACCCATTTAATACGTGGTTAGGCAGGACAATTGTTTCGGTTATTTCAAGGGCCTGGATGAAGAACCCACAAGGTTCACGCAAAATTAATGAATGAAAAGAACCGGCAAAACCACGTTCCATAGCAAAATGCTTGTTGAATTCTTTCCCGTCTTCGGTGCCATAGAAAAACCTAACCAGCCCTGTAACGATGAAGTAAAAGTTGTCGACTACGTCGCCGGCTCTGACCAGGTAGTCATTTTTTGCAAACGTGCGTTCAGAGAGATGCTGAACAAAAAGTTCCCACTCGTCTTCAGGAATAGAAACTATTTTTTCAACGGTACTTTTGAATTTTTCGAGACCTTTTTGATTTTTCATAAGGATATACGTATCCTCTCAATATTTTGGGGTAGGGACAGAATAATATTCTGTCCCTACCGAGTAAATATATGAATTCGCCCCTATTTACTGAGAAGATACGGGTATACATAATTCGACAGACATGGGAATCTTAAAAACTCATCCCAGTATACTGCATCTCCCCTGAAGAGTCGAACAACCTGTCTTAAGATAGAAGCAAAATCAGAATTTTCGCAAATTGTTCGGAGGCGTGGTTTGTAAGACATACCCTGGTACAGTTATAATTTGATAATCATCTCAAACGAAAATAATTGAGGAGAGAACAATGGACAACAAAGTTACCCAAACCCTTATCCTCCTTGCCATTTTATTATGGATTGGCGCATGTCAGGTTAGCCAAACAGACACACCCCCTTCCCCACCAACATTTACCGTGGAACCAACCCCTACCCCCATCCGCCTCCCGCCTAACGTCACGGCGACCCCCACCAGCGAGCCAACCCCAACCAACACCGCGGTTGTACAAGCCTCCTACACTCCCAAACCTCCCGCCGACACTCCCACGCCTGCCCCAGAACCCACCCAGACGCCAACTCTTCTCCCTGAAACCTCGCCCGAAGTGCCGTTACCAGGCCGGGCGTCAAGAATTGACTGGGAGGATACCGACGGCCAGCCCTTTATCGTTGCGGGGCAGGACGAGGGTTATTTTATCTGGACAGACGGCGATAAGGTCTTCATCAGGGCCGCCACCAAAGGCGAACGATACACCTTTAGCGGACAGGCCACCGGCGATGGCGCCATCGTCAATGTAAATTGGCTAACCCAAGAACCGATGCAAATCAATATTGGCGAGGCGGTCAACCGATTAGATTTTCAATGGGCTGCCACGGGCGGTCCCGAAGGTCTGGATTTCAGCTTTACCGGAGATACGTTATGGTTGAACCTGAACATTAAAAGCGAGACAGACCTGGAACCAAGTCTGGTATTTGTAGGTGAAGACAAACGCAGCCTCAACAGTATGTCGCTGCAATTGGTGCGGTGAAAAAAAGATAAGAACATTATCCTGTAATGAAAGGTTAGAACGATGAAATTCACCAGTGGTTATTGGCAAATGCGCCCGGGAGTTACCCCTCATTATCCCGTTCACGCGCACGAGGTGGAGGTTGAGCCGAAGGCGTTGCTTGTTTATGGCCCAACCAGGCAACTGGCGCATCGCGGCGACACCCTCAACCTGCCCCTGCTGACGGTTCGCCTTTCCTCGCCCATGGCCAACGTTATCCGCGTGCAATTGTATCATCACAAAGGCGCACAACCTAAAAAGCCCGAATTCCAACTCAAGGCGCAACCGGCGCCAGATATGGAAATCCACAACAATGCCCAGGCAGCCACCCTGACCAGCGGGCGTTTAACCGTGCGCGTGGAAAAGGAGGGCGATTGGCAGATCGAGTTCAAAGACGGCGACCGGGTGATTACCAGCAGCGGCTGGCGGGCGATGGGTTTTGTTGACACTAACACAGGCCGATACATCCACGAACAACTGGCCCTGGGCGTGGGCGAGTGCGTTTACGGCCTGGGCGAGCGTTTCGCCCCTTTTGTCAAAAACGGCCAGGTGGTGGACCTGTGGAACAAAGACGGCGGCACCAGTAGCGAACAAGCCTACAAAAATGTTCCCTTCTACCTGACCAACCGGGGCTATGGGGTCTTTGTCAACCACCCGGAGCAAGTGTCCTTTGAAATAGCCTCGGAAAAAGTCCAACGGGTGCAGTTCAGCGTACCCGGTGAATATTTGGAGTATTTTTTCATCTACGGGCCATCGCCCAAAGATGTATTGACCCGTTACACCACCCTCACCGGCCGTCCGGCCCTACCCCCGGCCTGGTCGTTTGGTCTGTGGTTGTCTACCTCCTTCACCACCGATTACGACGAAGACACGGTCACCGGCTTTATCCAGGGCATGGCCGACCGTGACCTGCCGTTGCACGTGTTCCATTTTGACTGCTTCTGGATGAAAGAATTCCACTGGTGCAATTTTGAGTGGGATGAGCGAGTCTTTCCCAAACCGGAGGCAATGCTGAAACGATTGAAGGAACGCGGCTTGCACATTTGTGTCTGGATCAACCCTTACATTGCCCAGCGGTCGGCCCTTTTTGACGAAGGCATGGAGCGCGGTTATCTGCTAAAACGGCCCAACGGTGACGTGTGGCAGTGGGATAGATGGCAGGCCGGGATGGGCCTGGTAGACTTCACCAACCCCGCGGCCTGCCGCTGGTTTGGTAACAAACTGCGGGTGCTGGTGAATATGGGCGTGGATTGTTTTAAGACCGATTTTGGCGAGCGCATCCCGACCGACGTGGTCTATTTTGACGGTTCCGATCCGGTCAAGATGCACAATTATTATCCCTACCTGTACAACAAAACCGTGTTTGAAGTGCTAGAAGATAAGTTGGGGCGGGGGGAAGCGGTTGTATTTGCCCGTTCGGCCACGGCCGGCTGCCAGCAATTCCCCGTGCATTGGGGTGGGGATAACACCGCCACCTTTGAGTCGATGGCCGAAAGCCTGCGGGGCGGCCTGTCGTTGGGCCTGTCGGGCTTCGGTTTCTGGAGTCACGACATCGGCGGGTTCGAGCAGACCGCTTCACCCGCGGTGTACAAGCGGTGGTG
>JAFGNV010000060.1 GCA_016926805.1 Anaerolineae bacterium | reverse complement strand
GAGGAAGCCGTTGACGTGCTGCGGCTGTTCACCAAACTCAAATGCCGCCTGATGCCGTATCTGTATGCGCAGGCGCTGGTAGCCGCACAACAGGGCCTGCCCATGATGCGGGCGACGATGTTGGAATTTCCCGACGACCCCACCTGCGATTATCTGGACCGCCAATACATGCTGGGCGACTCGCTGCTGGTAGCGCCGGTCTTTGCTCACGGTGATGTGGTGACGTACTATCTTCCGGCGGGTCGTTGGACGAATTTCCTCACCGGTGAGGTAGTGGCAGGGCCTGGCTGGCAGCGCGAAACGCACAGTTTTTTGAGCCTCCCCCTGATGGTCCGGCCCAATTCCATCATCGCCGTAGGCAGCCAAGACAATCGCCCGGACTATGACTATGGCCACGGCGTCACCCTGCGCCTGTATGCGCTGGCCGACGGCCAACAAACCAGCACCATCATTCCCTCGCCGGCCGGGACATTGGAGACAACGTTTGACGCCCAGCGCAAGGGCGCGATGATTACGGTGGAACGGCAAGGTCTGGCCAAAGCCTGGCAACTGTTACTGGTGGGCCTCGAGCCGGTGGCGGCGGTGGATGGCGGCGTGGCAGAAAGCACTCCCCAAGGCGTGTTAGTAACTCCCACCGAAGGCGCCGATTGTCTAAAAATATCGCTGGCCTGAGTCACTTATCTACTCGACATGAATCGTGGTTAAAACAATATGGTCTGCGCCGTTTGGCTGAGGCAATCGTTCCAGCGTTTCCAGCAGATACATCCCCGTAATCAGCGCATAATCGCCTGGCGGTAAATTGGCTGGTAAAGCCAGAGACGTTACATCGGTGATAATCTCGTGGGCCGGCCATTGGCTGGTGGGGAAATAGCCGCCCAGCGGTTGGCTGTCCCGGCCGGCTACCAACGCCCCGTTGCGGTCCAACAACTGGGTAAAAACGGTATAATCTTGGGTAAGCGGCGCGTTGGTTTGCCAGTAGATTTTGAGGCTTAACGCCTGACCGGCAGTTACTACTGACTCGTCAAGCTCATAACCTCGCAACACCAGCCGGTCGCCCAGCCGGATAGTCTGCTCATGGGGCACGGGGCGATTAACCGGCCAGCCCGGGGCATAATAAATGAGGTGGTCGTTATCCCAAACCCGCCGGGCCAGGTAATGAGCCTCCACCCAGGCCAGGTATTCCGGCAACCAGGGCAAACGCAAACTCCACTGCACCACGGCTGGCGCTTGAAACTCCTCGGTCAAGGCAATCATCCGCGCCGAGGTTTGCCGCCCGGCCTTGATGGCCACCAAAGCCACATCGCCCAGCGGCGGCGGCGTGCGGCGGTGGGCCATAAAAATGAGCAGTTGGCTGTCGCCCATCAGAAAGTCATCGGGCCGGGAAACAGCCTCGAGCAGGGCCAGGGCTTCGGTTTCGCGCCCGCCGGTGACAATGGCCACGGTTTGTTGATTGGCCTCGATCATGGCCGGGAAATTGAATGCCGCTGGCACAACCACCAGCCATAGGATAACGGCCGCCCGCCAGCGACGCGCGAGAGTCACGATGTCGGTGATGAAACTGGCAGCCAGCAGCATCAGCGGCGGCAGCAGCACGATAAAATGATGGGGAAAAAGGGGGGTGTGCCAGAGCAGCATCCCCACCCCGGAAACCAGCCAGACGCTCCAGGTGAGAGGGTAGAGGATTTGCCCCCCTCCAACTCCCCCCACGGGAGGGAGAACTTTATCCTCCCCCCTCCCGGGAGGGGGGGTAAGGGAGGGTAAAAGGTTAGCCACAGCAAGTGTCGGATTTGGTTTTTTCCCAACGCAAATCCGCACCAAAGCCGTAACGATTCCCCCGCCAGCTAACCACCAAAATCCCCAGTGGCTGTTGATAAAAATGACAAACTGTTCTCCTGTTTCGGCCCACGAGCCGGGGATGGCCGCATGCAAATCACGGCGGAAGACGAGCAGTTGATCGTAGATTGCTGCGGGTTGGTAAATAAGGGGTAGCACGGCCAGGGGCGCAATAACCCCCAAACCCCATAGCAGCCCATCCAGGATGAGGCCCTTCGATCTGGATAATGTGCAGACCCTAAGGGTTTTAAAAACCCTTAGGGTCTGACCATTTTGCCGTTTGCGGTCATTCCCAAAATGGCGAACCAACAGGAGGAAGCCGACCGGCGCAACAACAAAGGGATGGAGCGCTTTGGTGATAAAGCTCAAACCCAAAAGCAGGCCGGAAGCAAACAACCAGCCTTTGTGTTCCCGGTCCACATAGACAAAACCCAAAGCCAGCGCAGCGACCGCCAGACCGGTGGCCGGAACCTCAGCCATAACCAATCGGGAAAAAGTAAAGATGAGGGAAGAAATACCAAGGAGGAACATGGTTGCCAGCGCCGCCAGCCAGCCGCCAGCACGATAAGCCAGCCAGCTCAGGACCACCGCCAGCAGCACAAAACCGGTCAACATGGCCCATCTTCCGGCCTGAATGGTCTGTCCGGCCAGGCGAAAGGCCAGCCCCACCGACTCCAAAAACAAGGGCGACTGCACGGCATAGGTCTGGCCGTAGAGCGGATAACCATCCACGGCCAGGCGCGCCCACATCAGATGGGCACCTTCGTCGTTGGACAGGCCAAAGGCATCCAGATTTTGAGCACGCCAGGCCAATGCCAATCCCAGGAGGATAAGCCAGAGCAAAAGCCGGATGATTGATTTTGGGTTTTTGGTGAAACTACTTGCCATTGGGTTGTACACCCTATTCGAACATCGAAAAATAATGGGCCAGAAAGCGAGCCTTGTCGACCTGCAACGCGATTTCGTGCTGGCCGTTGGCCGCAGCCGGGGTCCAATGGGTCAAACCGGCCAGGCGCGCGCTGGCCAGTTCTACGTTTACGTTGCCCCGTTCAAAGGTACAGATTTGCCCATCAAAAATGGTTGTGGCGGCCAGCGGGTCGTGAAAGGTGATGCTGTCTTTCTGCTCAAACCACACCTGGGCAAAATCATACACCGGCCGCAGCAATCCCGCCCGGAATCTCTGGCGCACCTCGTTTTGGTTCATAGTAACCTGACTGGTCACATCCAGGCCAATGGAACGATGAACCGCCACCGGCGTCCGATAGACAATGGCCGTGGCGTGTGGATCGAGTTTGGCGTTCCATTCCAAGGGGCCCACTCCGGCCAGGCGGTTGGTAAAGACCCCAGCCATCATCACCAGCGCTTTGAGCAGCGAGGGAATCTCTGGATGGGTTTTGAACAGCAGGGCAATATTGGTGAGTGGGCCAATGGTTAACAGCACAATCTCGCCCGGTTGTTGGCGAATGGTTTTAGCCATAAACTCGATGGCCTGGCCGGGGGGAAAGTTTGTATTGTGCGCCCATTGGTTCAGGGCCGCAGCCTGGGGGCATCGGGGCTGCTGTTGCGGAATCAAAAGCGGCGCTTCGGCCCCCGGATAGATGGGCACGTCCCGGCCCGCCGCTTGACACAAAACGCTGCTCAACATGGCTCGTTTCTCGGCCTCGCCGGTGACGGTGGTAATCCCCAGTAACTCACATTCGGGCTGCGCCAGCAGATAGGCCAGACAAAGAGCATCGTCAATGTCGGAACCAATATCGGTGTCTAATAGGATTTTTGTGGTCATTGCTTAAACCCCTTCATCAAAACTTTCACATGGTCACCGTGATCACCGCCGGAAACAACGGGCAAACGTTGGCCGGTATCAGGCCGGTAAAGACCGATGTGAAGCGTGTAGTTCCCGGTTGGACGCCCCACTTGAAGGGGCAGCGTGACTGTTTCGGCCACCACCTCGCCGGGCTGCCACAGAAAAGTGGGATAGTGGCCATAATCAGGCGCCGAGTCGTTTTGGCCGTAAAGCCCATCCGGGCCGACAAGTTGAACAAAACGAGTCAGGTTCTCCGGGGTGTTGACAGCTTGCCAGTAGAGATTTATGGTTAGCGCACCGTCCTCAATTTGGGGCGAGGTATGCCCCAGCAATTTAAGCTGGTTATCAAAATTGGCGTCAAGTGGATGCGGTGGAGAGGGCGCATCATATTGCCGTACCACCGGGCCGCCCTCCGGCATACCTCCTACGTGCTTGATCCGGGCCAGTTCGACCAGCGCGCCGTCGGCAGGCAGGCGAGTCGCATATTCGGTCGGTTGGGTCATCGTGGGTCGATGCCTGCGCTCCACCGCCCACACGTCCGGCCCGCTGATGACGCCCAGGGCCAATCCATAAGTCCCGGTTTCGCGGGTGTACCAGGGCAGGGTGTTGAAACGCAGCCGCACGGTTTCGCCAACTGGCCACTGGTCGGGCGGATACCAGACGAGCGTAGGTTGCAGGTCGGTGGTAGCGCCAGTAACGCGGCCAGTGGCATCGAGTAAATACAGTACCGGCTGGATATCCCCGCGTAAAGGCTGCAACGATTGCAAGTCAACGCTGACTTGCACCTCTTCCTGCCGATTGAAATGAAGGGTGAACCCATGCAGGCGAACAACATCGCCAAAATCAACGGGAAGTTGGGTGGCGGGGGGCGAGCCGGGACGGACGAAGGTGTAGAAGAGAGGAGAGAGAAGAGAGGAGGAAGGACGGACGGAAGCATTGGCATCAGTCGTCAGAGGTTGTAAGTGTAGGATACCGTTGCGGGCGGTGACGAGTTGATAATCTCCACTTTCCAGCAGCGTTTGCCGGAGAAATTGGTGCAAACCGCCGATGTTTTCAAAGGAGGTCACGTCGAGCAGAATGTCGTCAACCGGAACCGGCGCGGGAAAGCCGGAATCGGTAAAGTAGCCAAAATCGCCATAGATGACGGGCCGATGGGACAGGTGCGGAGCCAGATTGGATTGGGTAAACAACGCGGTATCGGGCGGAATGGTCGACAAGACCTGCTCGAGTTCGCGGTGATGGTGAGTGACCTGGGGCCAGCGAAAAGGACGAGCCAAAGGGGTAAAACCGTGGTAATAGTGATAAACAGTGGTAAAAGTGAGGAGAAACAAAGCAGCATAGTAGCAAATGAGCAAGGGTGATATTTTCGCCATTCGCCAACCGGCGAACTTGCCGATACGTTTGATTCCGGCCATAGCCGAGAGGAACAAAAACGGGGCCAGCGGCGCGCCATAATGAAAATCTTCCAGTCGCCAGGTAAAGGGGTTGTTGCTGAGCAGGTTGACGGCCAGGGTGGGGAGCATCGGCAGTAGGGTCAGTGGGCTGAGCAGCGACAGATAGGCGGTGGGGAAAAAGAGTTGGACCAGGTAACGGGATACGTTGACCTGATTCCAAAGATGGTTGAACACCAGACGCGGCTGGGTGATGAGTGTCTGCGCCATTTCCAGAGGGCTATCCCCCAGCCAGGCATAACGATCAAGCTGGATATTGCCGCCTTGCGCAAAGTAAGGTTGAATAACCAGTACCGCCGCCCCCAACCAGAGAAGGCTCAAACCGATCACCGCCCCGGCCAGGCGCCAACGCCGCTGAGTCAGGCTCACATATAACCCCACCGTGGCCACCACCAAAGGCATATCCTCTTTACAGGCCATCGCCAGCAGCAGGAAGATAATGAATTGCCAATCTCTGCGCCGCTCCCAAGCCCAAAAGGCAAACAAGAAAAAGGTTGGGGCCAGGGTAACGGCGTGGAAGTCGAACAGCACAGCGGATTCAAGGGTAGGGAGAAGAAGGTAAGCCAGCGGAAAAATCAGGCACAACAAAGCAACCAGCAAAATTTGATAATTGTGAATGATGAATTGTGAATTGTGAATTGTGAACTGAAATTTGCTATTTGCTATTTGGTACAGCGGCCAGGCTCCCAGCGCCACTACACTGGCCTGGATAATGAGTAACGTTTCTGGGCCGCCGAGGTTGAGCCAATAAAGCGGTACAAAGAATAGCAGAATCGGTTCGACGTGCAGGGCCAGGCGCGATTGCACTGGCGTCATCAGGGTGAAGTGGAGAAAACGTCCCTGCGCCGTGTTCCAAAGCGCCTGGTCAACATTACCCAGGTCCAAACCATTGGTCTGAAAGGTGTGGTGCTGTTGTATGGCCAGGGCGCTGAAAAAGACGGCGAAAGTGAGGATGAGGAGCAGGCAGAGAAAACCGGGCAGACGGTAAACGGTAGACGGTGGATGGGGAGGGGGAACGGAAGGCATGTGAGCCTTATTTGCGCGCAACCTTTGGTTGCCTTTGCCAATTTGCCGATTTGCCGGTTCTTTTCCTGGCTGCCTCATGGGACCGTCACCTCGGTCACAAAGATGGCATCGGCCACAACCTCGCCATTTTCACCAAGAATGGGCAGACGCTCGCCGGTGGTGGGGTTATACAGGCCGGTAATAAGGCGGTAGTCTCCGGCAGGTAGGTCGGCGGGCAGAACCAGGGCATGGGGATCGGTGATGATTTCGCCCGGCAACCAGCCGGTGGTCGGACGTTGCCCGGCGGCGGGGAAAGCGTCGGATTGAGCGAGCAGGGTGTTTGCTGGCGAAAGTAACTGGACAAAGACTTTGTAGCCGCTGGTAAGAGGTTCCCGGGTTTGCCAGAATAAATTCACGGTAAGTAGTTGGTCGATTAAATTTAAATCATAACCAAGTAGGTCGACAGTTTGAGCCAGTTGATTCGCACCAACCGGAAGGATTACACCGACGGGCAGATCAAACTGGTGAGGGGGAGCAAGCACCTCGACCCAGCCCAACGAGAACGGTTCTCCAGCGGGATCGCTGCTGGTGTGCAGAGTTACGAGTAACTCATACTTACCAGAATCCAGGGTGGGGGGGACAATCACCTGATGCTGCGATAATAGCGTAGCCCCCCGGCCCCACTCAGCAATCGGCAGGGGTAACTCATCTAACTGTTGCGCTGGTTGACCATTAACCGATCCCGAAGATGGTCGCCATTGAAACATGACAAAATCGTTGGGAAGCGCCCATAATGAAGTAAGGGTTTTAGCCTCACGCCAGGCCAGACGAAGCGGCAGCACATCGCCGGTAATGGCAAACGCAGGCAGGGAGTCATACCCAATCAAACGCGCGTTGGGAGCCAGGCGGATGTCGGTTTGGTTGGGCAGGTCAGGCTCGGCGGGGAGAGACTGCCACTCAATCTGAATCTCACCTAACAACAGACCTCCACCCTGTCCTACCGGCTGGCCGCTGGCGGGCAACACTTGCCCGGAAACAGGGTCATACCAGCCCACTTCCAGCCGATAGACGCCGGGGGGCGTGCCGGGGGGAATTGGCAACTCTTGAGCGTCTTCGAGGAGCATGCCGGATTGCCAGCGATCCACCGGCCAAAGGCCCATCACCGGTGGGCTGTCGGCCTGGGCCCAAATACGACCCTGACCATCCACCAGTCGCAGGTAGACAAATCGCTCGGTAGGCGGTGGGGCCAGCACCCGCCAGGAGAGGGTGACGATAAGCGGGCTGCCAGAACGGGGCTGAACACCGAGATTATATCCCAACAACCGGGCCTCGCCGCCAAATTCACTGCCAAGGGGATATTGCAGCATCGGGTCAGGCCGGTCAAACCCCACCACCGGGCCGGAGTAAACCCAGGCGTAGTCGATGCCGTTCAGGCGCACGGTATATTCCGGCCGGCGGCGGGCGCGAAAATAATGGATGACGTTAGGGTTGGGAATATCGCGTTGCACTTGGTTGATATAGAGCACCATGCGGTCGGCGGTGATGAGATTCTCCGGCGGGACCACAGGTTCAACCGGGCCATCATAGAACATCGGGAAAAGTGAGTTGTACCATGCGGAAACCGAATGTGGCGGCTGCGCTTGCAGATACCGTGCTGCCTCGTCCAACCCTTCTCCCCAACCGACCAGCAACGTTTGCGGCGCCCAACGCCAGCCGAGCACCAGTGGATTGTAATAGGTGAAATAATAAGGATGGTAGAAGAAGGTGAAAAGCAAGGGTAAGAAATAGGAAATAAACAGCAGTAAGTAGGAAACGGGCAAAGGCAGAGAAAAGGGAAAAACTTTCATTCGCCAGCCGCCGATTGGCTGATTGGCTAATTTTCCCATTTGATAAAACGCCCAACCGGCCAACAGATAAAAGGCGGGGAAGGCAGGCAGCATGTAACGAATGGATTTTTTGGAGGCAATGGTCATGAGAACCAAATAGATGAGGGCAAAGAGCCAAAGGGTAATGACAAGAATGCGAGTTGCAGGTTGGGAGTGGCGCGATATGTATTGCGGATTGCGTAAAACGAACCACAAATTCAAGAGAAGGCCAACCAGCAACCAAGGCGTCGATTTGAGCAAAAAAGCCACCGGATAAAACATCGGGCCGGGGTCTTCGACAAAACGGCCCAACCAGAAAAGACCCAGGTTGCCGGCGCCGGCTTCCTGGTCGGTGAAGAGTCTGCTGAACGTGAGGGTGAGAGCCTGGGCCGGATCAACCCACATTGCCGGCCAGAGAACAAAAAAGGTTACGCCAGCACAAAAAGCAACAGCAGCCAATCCACCCAATTTTGGCCGCCACCACTTCCAACTATCCCATTGTCTCGTTCCAATCGACCAACTCACCAACACAACCCCCAACATTGGCCCCAAAAGCAAGGCAGTTGATTTAGTCAGCAAAGCCAAGCCGGTGAACAAGCCGGTGAGCAATAGCCAGCAACGGCGAACATCGCGCAGCCAAAGCAAATAAGCCAGGCCAGCGAGAGTCATAAATAAGGCCAGAGACGCATCAATGTGTAAGAGACGGCTGTAGGCCAGGATATAAGGGTCGAGGGCCAATAAACTTATCCCAATGAAAGCCGGCCAGTGTCCCAGCAACGAACGGGCCAGGACATACACGAGTAATAATAATAGACCGGTCACGATAGCTGTCGCGATCCGCCCAGCCACGTAAGCGCCCAACTCAGTTGAAGCTAAACCAATGACAGCTGAGCTCCACCCGGCAACAGTGACACCTGGCCAGCCTATGCCAAGGGTTTGGGTAAAATTACCACTGGTCACGCCCAACGAAAATTCACGGGCATGTTTCAGCACAAGTGGCTCGTCAGGAGTCAAGAAAACATCCAAATTTAGCAGGCGAGGGATGAAGATGAGAAGGGCGAGCATGAGCCAGTCTATTTTTTTGGAGAAAAAGTTAGCCAGGTTATGCATCTTATCAGAGACGAGAGTTGAACATTATCTTCAATCCCTAACCGTCAACCTCCCCAACTTAAAGGCATTTTCGCCGCTGGCATCGTTCTGGACCGGCAGGCGCTCGCCGGTTTCCAGCCGGTAGAGACCGGCCCACAACTCGTAATCGCCGGGGAGCAGGTCGGGCGGCAGAAACAGGTCGCTGGTTTCGCGGATAATTTCACCAACCGGCCAAATGGTTGTGGGGTAAAGATTGCCCAGGGGACGATGGTCGGCCTGGGCCACGTTACCACCCTCCAACTGACGAAGATGCACAAAAACAGAATAGTTGTGCGACATTGGCGCAAGAGTTTGCCAGTAGAACGTCAGGCGGACGGGCTGACCGGGCGCCGGATGCTCCGGCTCGACGGTGTACCCGATTAAGCGAACCCGATCACCGAAGACGGCCTCAACGGAATCGGTTGGTTCAAGCGAGATCGGCCGGGGGTCTGGCCTGGAACGCAAGATAAAAATCCCCTGCGTCTCACTCGCGTAATCGGTTTGGGCCAGCAATTGCTGCTGAAAGGGCAGGTCGTAATACTCACGCTGCAAGCCCCATCGCTCCAGCACCAGCCACACGCGGTTGCGGGCCAGGATGTTGTGGAGCGTCTCCTCAGGGCGAACAACGGGGCCGCCGGTCAACGTCTGGTAAAGCATCTCCTCAAGGCAAATCGCGGGCGAACCCAGCCAACGGTCGACCGGCCGGCCGTTTACCACCAAAAATCGGTAATCATAGCCGCCGCGTCGTTGCACGCAATAGAAATCGTTACGACCCACATAAAAAGCGGCGGCAGGAGGCGTACCGGTGAGAAGGGTATCGCCGGGTTGCCAGTGCGCCTGGACGTAGGCAAAGGCACCTTCGTAATCGTCACCCAGATTGGAGAGAAGAGAGTGGACGGCTGAACGGCTGGCAATCAGGATCAGGCCGGAGACGAGTAGAGGAGAGATGGGAGAGAGGAGAGAGGAGAGAGAGGGGGAACATGATGCGTGAGGTGGGCTGCGGAATACGTAACCCATAATACGTGTTGCCTGATACCCCACCACCGCCATTCCTTGGCCGCCGAGTAGCAAAAGAACCGGCAAGAGCATAAACAGGTATTTGTCGTCGCGGCGGTCGGGGGAGACAAAGAGGATCATTACCAGGGTGGTGGTCAGGAGGATGAGAGAGAGATAAAGAGTTGGCAGACCACCAGATTGCTGACTAATCTTTCCATTAATTGGCCGTTCAATCTGGCAAAAACGTAAGGCCTTGAAACCGCCAGGCATCGCAATGATAGCGAAAGGGAGAAATATGAGCGCAGGCACGGTGAGATAGAACGGCGCAATCGCCTGCCAGCCGCCAGGCAAATCGAGAGAAAAATCGCTATAGATGATAAAAACCTGGGCCAGACCGGCCAGGGTGTTGCCTGGCTCAAGGGCTTCGACGCCCCTGGGTTGGCCGAATCGTTTGAGTAAAAAGGCAACAGCCAGAATTCCGATAAGCGCGATGATTTCGAGCCAGATTTCCCGGCGCCGGTCGAGGAAGGCAGACCTCAGCCTGAGCAGAGCGTGATTGAATTTTGGCTGTCGCAGTAACCAGATAAGAAGAGTCGCCACAACCAACGAGGGGGCCAGGGCCACCGCCAGGAATTGGGTCAGGTTTGCCCCCAAATACGCCAGGAACGCCGCCCACCGCCAGCGAGTTTTAGGGGAGACAACGCCCTTATACGCCAGCCAGAGGGTCAACAACGCCAGCAATTGCAGCAAGGCGTACATTCGGGCGCGCCCGCTCCACTGGATGGCCGTCGGCGCTACAACCAGGCCGGTGGTAGCAATTAAGGCCACGGCGGGCGAAAACCAGCGGCGTCCAACATAAAAGGTCAGGGCCAGGGTCAACATTCCACAAACCAGACTCACGTAACGTAACAGCACCCGGGCCGGGCCTAACCAAGCAGCTAAACTGCCAAGATATGAAAACAGTAGACCGTGCTCATAAAAGAGGCCCGAAGGCAACAGGGGCAAGCCCTTCTGGCCAATCATTTCCACCGCCAGCAAGGTGACAAATTCGTCGGGGTAAAGGCGAACGGTGTGAATAAAACGCAGGCGCAGCCACAGGCCGACCGCCAGTACACCCAACAAGGCCAGATAGATGATTCGGTTGGATTGTTGTTGACTCACATTAACCGACACGGCCCGCTATTTTACCAGAGATGGGCAGAGTATCCCAATTTGAACAGCAGTTACAAAATAGGCGGCAGGGGCAAACTCTAACCAAAATCTTAGTTTTTTCATTGACCGATCTGATAAAATTCGGATTAAATCATTTCAATGCGCTTTATTTACCAACGATTGTTTGCGAAATGGGCGCATTAGCTTTTTGTCTCTTGTTAGAAAAATACTATAATGGCATTCAATTTGTTATCAGAGGGGGCATCATGCTACAAATTTCTACCTCCATCAACAAGCCGCCGATTCGTATCGCCCGACCCGAAGCCGAACGGATTGATATTTTGACCACCCGGCTTCAACGCGAATATCGGGTTGACCCGGCCACCATCCGGGTGGTCAAAGCGCCGCTGCGCATCTGTCCGCTGGGGGCGCATATCGACCACCAACTGGGCCTGGTGACGGGCATGACCATCGACCAATCCTTGTTGTTGGCCTTTGCCCCTACCAACGATGGCACCGTCCACCTTTCCAGTGAGGACTTTGAACCGCCGGTCTCGTTCAACCTGGCCGATGTTCCCCCGTATGCGCCTCGCGACTGGGGCAACTACATTCGAGGCGCAGTGCTGGCCCTGCAACAGACGAATCAACTTAAGCACGGTCTGGTTGGCGTGGTGGGGGGAGAGATGCCCATCGGCGGGTTGAGTTCTTCGGCCGCGGTAACGATTGCCTATTTGCTGGCGCTGGAGTCAGCCAATAGGCTGGACGTACCGGCCAAAGAGAACGTGGACCTGGTGCGCTTCACCGAAAATACCTACATTGGCCTTAAAAACGGCATCCTGGATCAATCGGTCATCCTTTTCAGCGAATACAACCATCTGACATTTATCGACTGCGAAACGGTGGAAGTCAACCAGATCGAAGGTCGCATGCAAGCTGGTGATTATGAAGTGTTGGTGGTTTACTCCGGGGTCACCCGGGTTTTGGTGGGCACGGATTATAACAATCGTGTGGCCGAATGCCAGGAAGCCGCCCGCACGCTGCTGACTTTCTCCGGCAACGGCGCTGAGCCTGACGTTCGCCTGCGACACGTTAACCCGGCCATTTTTGCCGCCGAAGGCCATCGTCTGCCCTCCCTCCTCCACAAACGAGCCACGCATTATTTTGGCGAAATGCAACGGGTGATGGACGGCATTGAAGCCTGGCAAAAGGGCGACTTGAACCGCCTCGGTTCACTCATCTCGGAGTCAGGTGAGAGTTCTGTTAAGTATTACGAGTGTGGCAGCCCCCAGCTGGTCACCCTGTACGAAATTCTGCGCGACACACCGGGCGTGTACGGCACCCGCTTTAGCGGGGCCGGCTTCCGGGGCTGCTGTACCGGCCTGATTGATCCTGCCGCCCGCGAAACCATTGCCGAGGCCATTCACCGCCGCTATCCCGTTGACCATCCCGATGAAGCCGACCGCTACAGCATCCATTTCTGCCAGCCGGATGGCCAGGCAAAATTGTGTTCAAGCTAATGGTAGTTCATTGAAATATCGCTAATGCGTGGTGGGCAAATATTGCGCATCACGCATTTTGCTTTATGATAAGCATCTGTTGCAGGAGTTTTCAGTAATATCTAATCACAGGCCGGAGGGTAAAAAATGCAAGCCGTCATTTTAGCCGCGGGCAAGGGGTCGCGTTTGAACCCGATTACCCTGAACCGAACCAAGGCGATGGTCCCCATTTTGGGAAGGCCCATTGTTGAGCGGGTTATGGAAACAATGGTAAAAAACGGTATCCGCGAGTTTATTATGATCATCAGCCGGGAAGATGGCGAGGTAGGACGCTATTTTCAGGAACAGACCACCCTGGACGTGGACATCCAATTTGTGGTGCAAAAGGAACGCCTGGGAATGGCCAACGCCCTGTGTCTGGCTGTGCCGTATCTCCACGATACGTTTGTGCTCTCCGCCTGCGACAACCTGACCCCGGTTGAACACATTGCCGAGTTGATCGCCACCCACCAACAGCAACAGGCTAATGCCACTTTGAGCCTGATGAAGGCTGAGCCAGCGATGATCAGTCGCACCGGCGTTGTGGAGATCCAAAATGGCCAGATCACCCAGATTGTGGAAAAACCCGCCCTGGACGAAGCGCCGTCCGACATTGCCAGCCTGCCGCTTTATGTGTTCTCGCCCAAGTTATTGCAATATTTGGCGGAGGTGAAACCTTCGCTGCGCGGCGAATACGAGTTGCAGGATGCTATTCAAATGCTCATCGAGCGCGACGGCCACGTTACCGGCGTTATCACCCAGAGCCGGTTACAACTGACCAACGCCGCCGATTTACTGGCCCTCAACCGCCACTACCTAACAACCGGCGGCGACACCCCGCAATTGGCTCCCCGGAGCGTAGGGCAACACACTCACCTGATTACCCCGCTTCGGATCGAAGAAAATACCACCATTGGCCCCGGCTGCGTGATTGGACCACGGGTATATATTGAACGTAACTGTAAGATTGGGGCCGACGTGCTCATCAAAGACGCCGTTATTTTGCGGGATTCGGTGGTTGAGGATGGACGGCAGATTGTGGGCGAGGTGGTTTCATAACTTCAATGGGCCGGTCGACTCACGGACCACCAGTTTGCACAATAGCAATTGGTCCTGCACCTCCTGCCGGTTCAACAAATCAAGAGCCATCCTCATGGCCAGTTGTCCCAATTGCAGGCGTGGTTGATTCACCGTGGTCAGGGCGGGGCTGACGAATTGGGCTGACTCAATGTCATCAAAACCAACCACGCTTAATTGCTGGGGCACGGCAATTCCACGCTGCCGGCATGCCAGCAGCAAACCGATGGCAATGAGATCGTTATAACAAAAAACAGCCGTGGCGTCTGTAGTCAATAAATGGGCCAGGGCTTCTGCGCCGCGTTCGATGTCGGCTTTGGAAACGGGGGGAGGAATTAAGGCCGGGTCTGGCTCGATCCCGGCCTGGTCAAGGGCTTTTTCATACCCGGCCAAACGGCGCCGGCTGGAACGGGGTCGCCGGTTTGTGCCCACATAGCCAATCCGCCGATGCCCCAACTTAAGCAAGTGCTCCACGGCCAACTGCGCCCCCTGCACATCATCCACCGCCACCGAATAGAGGTATTGGCCCTCGCTCTGGTTATTGATCAGCACAATGGGCACCCGGAGCTGGCCGAGTCGTTCCGGGTACAGACTCCCCACCCGCGAAGAGGTAACAATGATGACATCCACCCGGCGGCGATGCAGCGTTTCCACCACGTCTATCTCCTGATCCGGGTCGTCGTGCGAGGTACAAAGAAGAACGCTATACCCCGCGGCCCGGGCCACGCTCTCCACCCCTTCAACCACTTGCACCACAAACGGATCGGCAATGGTGGTAACGACCATGCCCACCGTATGGGTACGTTGCGCCCGCATGCTTTGAGCCACGGCGCTGGGCGTGTAGCCCATTTCCCGGGCCAGAATTTGAATGCGTGCCCGGGTTTCGGGGCTGATGACAGGGTTGCCTTTTAACGCACGAGAAACAGTGGTATGGGAAACCCCGGCAGCTTTGGCGATGTCCTTGATGGTAACCAATACCTTATTCCCTTGCTGGAACCTAAACTCGTATGGTTATTGGGGTTTATGCACACGTGTGCATTAGCCAACATTTTACCGCATCCTGGGGAGCATGTCAATCTGGAGCGATTTTAGGAGAGAGAGAAAACTGCCGCAGAAAATAGGGAGTTAATCCTAGTGCAGCAAGGCCAGCGCCATAACGGCCGACCAGGGCAGAACCTTGAACTCACCGGCAGCCAGCGCCGTTTCAACCTCGGCGCAGCTCAGACAAAGTACCTCTTGCTCTTCCAAATCATCGGCATTGGGTTCGGCCACGCGGTAGGCAGCCCGGGCCAAAAACAGATGCGCCCGGCCCGCGCCGCGATTGCCATCGACGGCGTAGATACCCAGGCTGATCCAATCCGGGGCCACGTAACCGGTCTCTTCAAGGAGTTCTCGTTGCGCCGCCACCAGGGGGTCTTCACCGGGTTCAAGGTAACCCCCAACCGGCGCCAGGGAGACACCCTTGATACTATATTTGGTCTGGCGCAGGCAGAGAAATTGACCCGAATCAGTCACAACGGCCACATTCACAAAGTCCGGCGTGACCAGCCAGGGCCAATCTGAAATTACACGGCCATTGGGAAGTTCGACGGCGTGACTTTCCACGGTTAAGAACTGGCCATGATTCAGAATAATCTTGCGGGCCAGAGTTTTCCAGGGTTGCATTGTTAAAAGGCGCTCTTGATACGGCCTCCATCCACCGGGATAGATACGCCGTTGATGTACGCTGCCTGTTCCGAGGCCAAAAAGGCCACCAATGCCCCAAGTTCTTTGGGCTGGCCAATGCGTCCCACCGGGGCGGGCTGGCCCATCTCGGCCAAAACGTCGGCCACAGACCGGCCGGTGCGTTCGGCGGAGTGTTGGGCTAATTGCTCTACCCGGTCGGTTTGGATATAGCCCGGCATCACGTTATTAACCGTAATTCCATCTCGCGCCACCTGATTGGCCAGGGTTTTGGCCAGGCCGTGTACCGCGGCCCGGATAGCATTGGACAAAATCAGGTTATCTATCGGCTCTTTCACCGACAGGCTGGTGATATTGATGATCCGGCCCCATTTCTCCTGGCGCATAGGGGGAAGGACGGCGCGGATAAGCCGCACGGCGCTCATCATGGTCAGGTTAAAGGCTTCTTGCCACTGTTTGTCATTGAACTCTTCAAAGTAACCGGCCGGTGGCCCGCCCGCATTGGTCACCAAAATTTGTAGCGCGCCAAAGTGATGAACAGTCTCTTTGACTACCTGCTCGATGTCGCGCGAGCTGTTCATATCTGCCGGGATGGCCAGCACTTCACTGCCGGTGGCGTTGGCAATTTGGTCTGCCGTTGTTTTGAGCGTTTTACCATCACGGGCACAAATAGCAACCCTGGCTCCTTCCTGAGCCAGGGATTCGGCGCTGGCGCGGCCGAGGCCCTTGGAAGAAGCGGTTACCAGCGCAACTTTATTTTTTAAACCAAGATTCATGGCGTCACTCCTCCACAAGAAATAATATCCAAATTAACATTCCACGATGCGTTGTATCGTTCTTTCAGCAACTTTCAGCAAGAAAAACGGGGGAGAAAGTTAGGGGGAACTACCCCCCAAGCCCCCCCGCCTACGGCGTTTTCCTTAGCAGATGTCGCGAGAGAGATCAACTCGGGTCACGGTTCAATTCAGCCTGATCTACAATCTCCAGCGCCACCCCTTCAAAACGCCGCATTCCTTCATCGGCCAGGCGCCAGATATTGGTATTCAGGGGCATGCTCTGGTGAACCGAAACAATCAAAAAATACATATTTACAAAAGCGCTGTCCATATCGGTTTGAGAGGGAATGGGCGGCCAATCGGGATGGGAGTGATAAATACCGATAATGTCCAGACCGGCATCATCGGCCTCAGATTGAACCTGCAACGACTCTTTGCCATCGAACTCAAATCGGTCGGTGCGCTCCTGATTTAAATTGGTCGCCGGCCGCACCTCACGTACCAGGCCGCCATCATCAAATGTACCGAGTAAAAAACCGCAACACTCATAGGGATAGGTTTCTTTGGCGTGCGTATAGATTTGTTTCAGTTGCGCATCGGTGATTTTCATGGTGATTCTTAAAATCTGGTGGGTGAAAGTCAGGTGATACGTGAAACGTATTGCGTATTGGGTATGCTCAATAGTTGTTGCTTTTTCGCCCGCCGCGTCGATTTTTGGACAGGTTTCGCGCGGGCAACCCCCGGTAACTGGGTGCCAAAATTTCAAATGGGGTGCAACGGCCAACATCCAGCAACAGCGACTTCAGGCGCGGTTTCAGGTCGACATCTTTGGCCATGGTAATCACCGTGGCCAGGCGGGCGTTATAGCGATAATTGAAGAGCTGGTATAATTTTTCTTCGGCCCACGGCGTGGCGCTTTCGGTACCCAGGTCGTCCAGCACCAGGAGCGGCGTTTTGCGCACTTCGTCAAATCGTTTATCGTAAGGGGTCAGGCTATTGGGGTTAAACGTTGCCCGCAAATGGTCCAGCAAATCGGGTACCACTACAAACAGAGCCGGTTCGCCCTGCATCGACCGCTCGTTGGCAATGGCCGCGGCCAGATGGGTTTTGCCGCAGCCGTAGGTGCCAAAAAAGGCAATCCAATCTTTGGGATTGGCGGCAAAACTGCGGGCAAAGGTAATGGCCCGCTTGAGATTTTCAGCCTTTTCCCGGTCCAACTCGTGTTCGCGCATATCAAAGGTATCAAAAGTTTGATCAGCATGCAGCCTGAGGCTGGAAAGCTCTGATACCCCCTGGGCCACCCCACTTTGCCGAAAATCAGGCGCCAGAATTTTGACAATTTGTGACAGGTCGGGGTCGATAAGGCGGGAGCGGATACGCACATCAATTTCCTCCAACTCGTGGTTCGAGGTGACCACGGTGGGTAATTGGGCATTGTAACGATAATTAAAGAGTTGAAATAATTTTTCCTGCGCCCATTGCGTGGAGCTATGCGCACCCAGGTCGTCCAAGATCAACAACGAGGCAGTGCGAATTTCTTCAAAACGCTGATCATAACCAACGGCGCTGTGAGGACTGTAAGTGGCGCGGAGATGATCGAGTAAATCAGGCACCACCACAAAAAGGGCAGTTTTCCCCTGGCTGATAACATAATTGGCAATGGCCGCCGCCAAGTGCGTTTTACCGCAGCCATACCCCCCCAATAGAATCAGCCAACCCTTCGGCTGATGGCCAAATTCCACGGCGGTTTCGTAAGCCATGCGCAAATTGCGGCGGCGCTCTTCGGTGAGACCGTAGCCATCGGGCACGAATTTGTCGAAAGTGAAGCGGACCAGCACTTCCAGGTTGCTGAGGGCGCGTAGATTGCTCAGCCGTTTGGCCTCGTGTTCGGCCCGGCGACATTGACACTCGACCAGTTTGCCAAAGTTGGGATGGTCGACCGGAACATCTTGCCGCAGATAGCCGGTTCCGCCGCAGATAGGGCACAACCACTCCTGTTCGGATGACGATGTTGTTGGCAAATGGGCATCGTTAAGCTCAACCGGCGAGGGAGAGCTACTGTCCTCGGCAGCGGCCGGTGATGGTGATGGATGTCGTTGCAGAATTTTGTCCAGTCGTTCCATGAAAATCAGTGTTTGAGCGAATAAGTGAGTCAGCGAGTCAAGGAGTCAGCGAGTCAAGGAGTCAGCGACCGGTTCATTGGTAATTCCCTGACTCGCTAATTCACCGATCTACCTGCCTAATGTTGAATCAATTCCCGTTCGTCATCCGAATACCAGGATTTATCTGACTCGTCCGGGGTATCTTCTCGGCCCGCCGTGGCCATTCTTTCCAGGATGGCCCGGATATAACTCCAGCGGCGTACGTTGTTTTCTACCGCAATTTTAAAAGCGTCCTCAATCCACTGCGGCGGGTAAGTTGCTTCGGCGTCTTTCAACTCGTCGGCCAGAATGGGCGAAATCAGGCCAATGTTGTCTTCGTACAATTCAAAAATGTTAGATCGTTTGGTTGGGGCCGCGACTTCGGCGCCGCTGGTAGCCACAACGCCTATTTCTCCCGCCTCGAATTTGCGCTGGGCCTGCCGTCCTCGCTCGCTGTTGAGCAGGTAAAGATTGTGCGCGCCGTTTTCATCCTCAACCTGAACATTGAGCAACGTGCCTCGCTCTACTGCTCGCTGCAGACCCTGCGCCAGCGTCGCTTCGATATCTTCATCAAGCAGGGACAGGCTTTGCCCCAGGGTTTCATCGGCCAACAACTCGTTAAACGAGACGGCCTGTCGAGCCTGCCGGTAATGAACCCACATAAAGTGTAAGGTTACTTTCAGTTCGACCAGGCTATCAATTTGCGGCAGAAGCCGGGCAAAGAACAAATCTGGCACCGAGGTAAACCGTAATTCACCTGTCGGAAAACCGTTGAATTTTTCCATGATCTTCTTATCAGGGGCAAGCGCTAAGTTGAGAACTACCTTTTGCTAACCCATCGATTCGCTGACTCGCTGATTCGCTGACTCGCCGAGTCACGCCTTATTCTAAAACTCCAGCGGTTGCTTATGCACTTCCAGGTCAACAAACTGAGCCAGATGTTTTTTGAAGTATACCGAGAAGATGCCGGTTGGGCCGGAGCGGTGCTTACTGAGAATGATTTCGGCAATGTTGGGATATTCGGTGTCGGGATTATAGAGTTCGTCGCGATAGATAAACAGAACCACATCGGCATCTTGCTCAATTGAACCGGATTCTCTCAAGTCGGAGAGCATAGGCCGTTTATCGTGCCGGGACTCGACCTGGCGCGACAACTGGCTGAGGGCCAGGATAGGAATGTTCAACTCGCGAGCCAGGGCCTTGATGGAACGCGAGATAAAACTAATTTCCTGCTGACGGTTTTCACTGCGCGTGTCGCCGCGCATCAATTGCAGGTAATCCACAATCAACAAATCCAAACCGTGTTCGGCGTGCAAGCGACGGGCTTTGGCGCGTAATTCCAGCGCCGAGATGGCCGGCGTATCATCGATAAAAATGGACGTGCCGGCCAGTAAATTGGTGGCCTGAATGAATGTCGGCCATTCATCCTCTTTAATATCACCCAGGCGTAACCGCTGGCTATCGATACCGGTTTCAGCCGAGATCAACCGCTGCACCAGTTGTTCGTCGCTCATTTCCAGGCTAAAGAGGGCCACCCGTTTCTGCAATCGCCGGGCCGCTTGCAGCGCAATGGAGAGCGCCAACGATGTTTTGCCCATCCCCGGCCGACCGGCCATCACAATCATGTCGGACCGCTGCATCCCCCCCAACAACTTGTCCAGGTCGGCCAGGCCGGTGGGCACGCCAATCACCTCGCCCCGGTGTTGATAGAGATATTCAATCCGGTCGTAATATTTATCCAACGCCTGGCGAATATGGCGCAGGTCACGGTCGGTGCGGCGGGCAGATACCCCAAAGATCAACTCCTCGGCCCGGTCCACCACTTCGTCCACGTCTTCGGTATCCTGATAGGCCAGCCGGGCAATGTCTCCTGCTGCCGAAATCAGGCGACGCAACACCGCCGTGCGTTCGATAATGCGGGCGTAGTATTCAACATGGATGGAGGTGGGGGTGGCATTGATCAGGCTGGTCAGGTAGGCCGAGCCGCCGATCTCGGTCAACTGGCCACGGCGTTCGAGTTCATCGGTCAGAGTGACCAAATCGGCCGGTTCGCGGCGTTCGTGCAGATCACGAATGGCCTCATACACCCAGCTGTGTCGTTCAACGTAAAAATCAGTTGGCGCTAAAAACGTAGCCACCCGGATGATGGCATCGGGATCAATCAACAGCGATCCCAATACGGCTTCTTCGGCCTCTACGTTATGCGGTTGTAATTTATCGGGAACGGTACTGGGTAATGTCTCGGCCATGGGTCCGCGCTCAGAACATAGGTTCTGACATGAATAATAGCACGAATACCAGGATTTACAAATTACAAATTTTCGTGCTAACCAAGCGTTTTGTCATTACGAATTCTACTCGACGTAGTAAAAAAGACAAACCCGACAACTGAGGATAGTTACAAAGAGGCGGTTTAACTGTTGTATATTATTGGTTTGATGTGTCTCATTCGATGATTTCTCCGGTGGCCTGGAGTGACGAGAAATAGCCCATACTTGAATTCACCTTTATGGACACTTTTTTACCCTCAAAAGTGTATGGTATGTATCTTCTCAATAAATAAGGGCAAATTCATATATTTATTCGGTAGGGACAGAATAATATTCTGTCCCTACCCCAAAATATTGAGAGGATACCATTTACGAACAAAAATCTGGTTTCAGAGCGCCCTATTTATCGCCAAAAAGCCTCGCTTTAGGGCAAAACACTAAAAATATTGGTAGTGGTTCAATTGTAAGTGATGAGATGTTTTTATTTTGCCCCCACCCCTGGCCCCTCCCCCAATTTGGGGGAGGGGAAAAAGTAGGGTTGTATCACTTACAATGTGACCACCACCAAAATATTGGGGAGAAGTGGAATCACATCCAAAAGCACAACCCCCAATTTCTGGTGTTCAAAAAATACTGATTTAAAAGTAATATACGGTCAGGCCATAATTACCAAGTTAAGAATCCATTCCATGCATCCGCTCAAATCCAGCGTTATCCCATCTTGTAACATTAATACAACAATGGCTGTCTGCTCAGGGGGATACCCTGCTGAGTATATTAATATTTTGTAATATTCCTTAATAAATTGTTTGGTCTGCATGCTCCCCTTTTATGATATGCTAGAAGCTGGGAGAAGGTGGGGATTTATTGATTAAACGGGTAAAGTCTTATGAAAGCTACTCATCACTATAAAATTAATTTCGTCATTCTGACGGCTTTGTTTGTATCTCTGGCGGTTATTGGGCTGGCCGTAGCAGCGCCGCCCGACGCGCAAGCCCATCCTCCCTATGGTTTTACGCCGCCGGCCCCGCCTCCCCCTCCCCCACCACCCCCCCCCCCTGGTGGAGGTGGCGACGGTGGAAATAGCGGCGGTAGCAGTGGCGGCGGCCAATCCAAACAACCTCCCCCTGATTATGTGATTGTGCAAATTGAACGTTGCGATTTAAGCTGTGCGGTCGATGATGCTCTACCCGGCGTGGAAACGGTTGCTCATGTGCAGCTAATTCACCAGGGTTCGGGTTGGATTACCGAAGCCACCCTTTCCGATGCCCAAAGCACCCGCCTGGCCGTGCCTTATGCGGGGCGCTGGCAGGTTTTTCTGGTCAGCGCGCCCGAATTGGTTGCGCCAAATATGCTTGATACCACCCACCTGAACCTGGCCCAACTTCAAACTCAACTGACCGACGGCGCCGTGTTGTTGGGAGAGGTTGAAATAAATGCTGACCAAACGCAGTGGATCAAATGCCCGCTGGTCTGCGTGATTGAACCGCCGCCAGCGATGCCGGTAACCGGCAATGAAACACCCCATTATCCTCTCTTTGGTTTAATTGGCGGTAGTTTGTTTGTATTGTTAGGTCTGCTCATCTTTTATTGGGGATATCGCTTCATGCGCCCCACCACCTGATTAACTATCCTCACTCTTATAAATTTGCCACATGGTAGGGGTATGTGGGCACCATCCCCTACGTCCCTTTTTAGCATAGTTAAATAATTTCGAAAGCAGGAGAGGTATTTCGACTCCCTGGAGGCTTTGGAGGCCTGATTATATGACCACCCTTATCGTCATCCTACTTGTTCTCAGTTTTAGCCTGGTGAGTATCCTGCGCCTGGGACACTACCTGTTTAACCACCTCGGCCGACTTCAAACCAAACCGGTCAGCGCCGGATTCAAACCAGGGCGCAATGGTATTATTTTTTCAATTATCTTTTTGCCCCTGCTGACCATTTTGACCGTTACCCTGTGGCAAATCAACCTGGCCAAAGCCGCCGGCACGCTCACCGTCGAAATTCTGGCCGGTTACAACCTGGTGGTTGATTCCAACGTAACTTCACCCTCCACCTTTGGCCCTTCGGCGGCCACTGTGGCCGGTCGCGTGTGCAACACCGGCACCGATCCCATCACCCATGTGCAGGTTTACATTGGTAATGCAACGGCCAATACCCCTGGCCTTTACCCGCGCCGTTATACCACTGACCCAGATTTTGCCGTCCATACCGCCTTGCTCGACGGAGGCGGTTCTTATGCTTTTACCCACGAAGGCGGCAGCCTGGGATTGTCTGACGCTACCCGCCCAGCGGGAACGTTGGCGCCAGGTCAATGCACCGTACAATACTGGACCTTTAGCTACCCGCGTTGCGAGAACGTAGGTGGTAACCCCGATGAGCCACAGTGCCAGGGCGATGCCGTTTGGGGCGACTCGGTTAAGCCCAACGATGACCTGTGGCTTAATTTTGACGTGTGGGCCACCGGCGACGGTGTGACCAAACAAACCGCCACCTGGACCATGCACCTGCGCAACGAAATCTCGGCCATGGCCAACAAAATTGAGCCTAACGGCAATCCGGGCGGCCAATGGTTCAACACCGACCCGATGACCATCCGGCCCGGCGGCTTGATTACCACCAACGGCATTCTGTATCGCATTGGCAATGTGCGTTTTGGCTTTGACAACGACGGCGACTACCTGCCCGACTACAACTTTTGGGTGCAGCCCATTGGCAACCCCAGTGGTTTTGACCCGGGTTGTTTCCGCCTGATCCGCACCACCGGCGTTATTACCGTTGAAGGCGGCTCCGCTACCAGCTTCAATTTTACCGACCAGCTTTATTTCACCTATCCCCAGGTGCCGGATGACAACACCAACGTGATTGGCGAGGTCTTTTATACTTTTATAGCCCTGGGCTCCAACTGCTCCGTTACCCCCTCGCCTTATCAGGAAGCGGCTTCCGGCTACGATAACGAAAAGTTCAACGCCGACTACGGTACCGGCGGCACCGTGCCCATGTCGGTGCCGCAGGCCCTGGTGACCATTGACAAATCCGGCAACCCCGACCTGGTGTCGCTGGGTCAGATTATCAGCTATACCATGCCCTTTGTTAACCAGAGCGCCACCGAATCCGCCGGATTAACTTTCTATTCGGGCGCGTATGTCAACAATCCGTTGGTCATCAGCGACACTATCGCCGCCGGCACGCAATACATTGCCGGTTCGGCCACTTACGCCTTAAGCTTTACCCCCAATAATGGCGTTAAAATTCTCTACTCAACCGACTACGGCCAAACCTGGAGTGAGGTCGAACCGGTTCCGGCGGCCAGCGTGACCACCATCCAGTGGTGGCTGCAAGACCCCCTGCCGCCCACCGAAAGCGGCACGGCCTCTTTTGCGGTACAGGTGCCGGCGGTCTATTCCGGCGGGCCGGTCATCGAAAACTGTGCCAATGCCCAATTTGGCACCGGCCCATCTATCGGTCAGGCCTGCGACTCGACCCTGGTACTGGGCAACAACAGCGTGGGCGACCGGGTCTGGCGCGATGACAACGCTAACGGTTTGCAAGACGCCGAATCGTCACTGCCCAATATAACCGTTTGGTTATACTACGATAAAAACGGCGACGGCGCCCTGGACAATAACGATCTGTTGATTATGACCGATACCACCACCAGCGACGCCACCAATTACCTCTTCACCGACCTACCCGATGCCAAATACTTGGTCAAGGTAGATCATATGGACTCCGATCGCCCCACCGGCTACAGTTTGACCACCGACGAAATTTTTGCCGTTGATCTCGACTCCGGCCATGCCGACTCCAACCCCGTCGCCTATTTAGACGCCGACTTTGGTTTTGGCCCGGCCCTAAGGGTGACCAAATCGTTGCTTTCTCCGGTGGCTTATGAAGGACAAGACATTACTTATAGAATCAGGGTTGAAAATGTCCGTCCCGGCGACGGATCTGGAACAGCCGGTACTTGTACCTATTCAACCTGGGCCCAAACTGAAGACGCCGCTCATACCGGTTCTTCAGCCGCCGCCTGGGATTACCCGGAAAGAGTTTTTGGTACAGAAGAACCTGACGAAAACTACGCTTTTACCGACATCAGCAACAATACCGACCTGATTGCCGGAACTAACTTTAATCTGGGCGGGGTCAAAGGTAATATTACCAAAGTCGAGGCTATTTTCTCTATCTATCTAAGTGGCCCCCTTGCAAATGATGAAGTAGAAGCCAATATTTGGTACAACGATGTTTTATCCGGCACCAAAACTTACAATGCCACCAACGGCAATCTTGGCGAAGTCAATGCCCTTAGCCCCGGTCAAGCCAACCAAGGCATATTGGCCTGGGACATTACCACTCTTGGCAATTGGCAGGCGTCCGACTTTAACGGCAGTATCCTGGACCTTGCTTTTGCGACCAACAAAGGCGGCGGTGCCGGTGATGCCAATTTTTATTTGGATGCCATCGGCTTCCGCGTTACCACCGATGAAACCTGTGGCAGCCCCAGCGATACCCTCAACCCCGTTCCCCTCACCGATGTTTTTGACGCTTCTTTGCTGGAATTCGTTTCCGCCGACCCGCCTCACACCTCGATCGGTTCCGGCAGCACCCCTTACGGCAATACCGGCATCATCAACTGGAATAATATCGGCCCCCTCCACGCCGGCGGCACCGAAGAAATTATCGTCACCTTCCGTGGCCTCGACCCCGGCGTAACACCTAAACCGCTGACCAATACGGCCCAGGTGCAAAACGCTTACTTTGCTACCGGCGAACCGGCCAACGATGATGAAGACGATGCCGTGACCACCATCACGGCCACCGGCTCCATTTCCGGCGTAGTTTGGAGCGATCCGAATATTAACGGCTGGCAGAGTCCGGTGGGTTACGAGAGCGGCACCGATTTCTTCATCCCTAATGTTACGGTGGTCCTTCATCAATGTATTGGAAGTGGTTTGGCTCCTTCCAAACCATGCAGTGGATCAGGCAATTCAGGAACCTGGACCGCAATCTATACCGAAACCACCGACAGCAACGGTCATTATTTATTTGACGGATTACTTGACGGCTACTACCGGGTGGTTGTTGACGAAACCACCATTCTGGATGGTTCGCCCACGCAAACCGGTGATCCTGATATAACTCCAGGTCTATGTGGACCCAGCGGCGACAATCAATGGGGAGCCGCAACAAACAATTTGAATACACTCAGAGTTATTAACAACGCCAATCATATTATTAACGGCAACTTTGGGTACTATGTTTACTCCGCCATCTACGGCACCATCTGGCAAGACTACAACGCCGACGGTATTTTTGACGGCAACGAACCCGGCCTGGATAACGGAGCCGGGGGTATCACTGTAAGATTATATAACTCCGGCGGCTCTGTCATAGCCACCACCCAAACCGATGCCGACGGGTATTATGAATTTAACACTGATTCCGGCGGAAACCCCTTATCCGCCGGAACCTACACCATTGAAGTGGATGCATTTGGTACTTTCCCCTCCGGTACCTGGTCCCAAACCGGCGATCCCGATGCCAGCCTGGATAATCAACATACCGTCACCATTACCAACGGCCAAGTCTCCGGCTCGCACGATTTTGGTTACATCGGCGACTCCGATATTGGCGATACGATCTTTACCGACTGGGACGGCGACGGCACTAAGGACACGGGTGATGCAGGTATTAGCAACATCACCGTTTACTTGTATCACGACGCCAACGGCGACGGCATTCTCAATAGCGGCGATACCCCGATTATGACCGATACCACCGATGCCAACGGCAACTATCTGTTTGAAAATCTGCCCGTCGGCGATTATGTGGTGCAGGTGGATGAAACCGCCTTGACCGGCATGTCCCAAACCGCCGACCGCGATACCACGCTGGACGGCCGCACCGCGATTACCACCGACGGTACCAATGACATTTTGGATGCCGATTTTGGCTACCAGCCCTTTGGCACCGCCTCCATTGGCGATTACGTATGGAAAGACCAAAACGGCGACGGTGTACAAGACCTGTTTGAAAGCGGTATTTCTAATATCTTGGTCAGTCTGTATCATGATAATGGGAATGGATTCCTTGATTCCGGCGATGCTTTGATAACCACAACCACCACCGGACCTGACGGCGATTATCTATTTGAAAACCTAGCCGCAGGCGATTATCTGGTGCGCGTAGATCAAAGCGACTCCGATTTGCCCACCAACTACGGTAGCCGCTACTATTTGAGCACCGGCAACAATCCGGAGGTCGTAACGTTGAGTACTGGTGAGGCCTGCCTGGATGCCGACTTCGGCTTTGCCCCACCCGGTGCAATTGGTGATTACATTTGGCAAGACAACAATGCTGACGGTAACCAGGACAGTAATGAACCACCCTTGGAAAATGTTACGGTAGAGTTATATCAAGGTAGTACACTTATAGACACCACCCAAACCGACTTCACCGGCCATTATCTCTTCACCGGCCTCATGAGCAATACATACCGGGTGGTAGTAACGCCTCCGGCTAACTATGATCTCACTTATGATCCGGACGCTTACGCAGATCCCACCACCGCCTTCCCGGCATGCGATAGCGATCCAACTGCCACCTACTATAATTGTGATAACGAAGCCGAAGCCCAAATCTATCATGGTCGAATGACTAGGCTGGACCGTGACTTCGGCTACAAGCCTCCCCGCGCCATTGGCGATTTTGTCTGGCTCGACTCTGACGGCGACGGCGTGCAAGATTCCGGCGAGACCGGCCTTGGTGGGGTGGTCATCACCCTCACCTTGCCTTCCGGAACTAAGTATACGACGGCCACGGATATTGAAGGCTATTATAGCTTTGGCAGCGATGTTTTGACCGAAGACGGTGATTACACCTTAACCATTGATACCACCAGCTTACCCAAGAGCGGCATGGTGGCGACCTATGATGACGACAGCGGAACCACTTCTCCCGATAACCAAACCGTTATCAATATCAGTACCACCGCCTTCTTTACCGACGTGCTGGACTTCGGCTATCGCTATGCCGGGCCTTACAGCATCACCGGCACGGTCTTCTTTGATCAAGGCCATACCGCCGACGGTACCAATGACTTGTTTACCACCGGCGATACGCCTTACGCCAACATCACGGTTTACCTGTATGAAAGCGGCAGCAGTATCCCCAAAGCATCCACCACCACCGACGCGAGCGGTCATTACACCTTTACCTACTTATACGACGGTGACTATACCGTTTCCGTGAAGACCACCGACCCGCAAATTGATGGCCTAACCTTAACCGCCAGCCCGAATGGCAACAGCTACAATGCCGTTACCATCAGTGGAGCCAGTGTCAGCAATCAGGACTTCGGCTTCTTTGAAGATAGACCGATCCTGTCCATTACCAAAACTAACGATCCCACGGGTAATGTAGCGCCGGGCGATACTATTACCTACACCATTATTGTGAATAACAGCGGCAGCCTCACCGCTACCGGTGTGGTCATCACCGACCGGATGCCGATCAGCGTTACCTTTGTCAGTGCCAGCACGCCCTATAGCACGCCCACCGGCGGCGTGATTACCTGGACGGTCGGCGCGCTGCCGGTTTCGGCCACGCATACTGTAACCATGGCCGTGCAATTGAATACCGGCGTTCCCGCCGGGACCATCATCACTAACACCGCCTGGGTTACCAGCAACGAGGGCATCACTGACACCGACACGGTCACGAATGAGGTGATTGGGTCAACCACGGACCTGACCATTGTTAAGAGCGACCAGCCTGACCCGGTTATCGCCGGGCAGGTGCTCACCTACACCCTGGTCTACACCAACAATGGCCCGGCCGACGCGCAGGCCGTTTACATCACCGACACCCTGCCGACCAGCGTGACCTTTGGCAGCGTGGTCAGCGAAAACCCGCCTCTCAGCGGTCCTACCCAAACCGGCCAACTGCTCACCTGGTACACCCCCACCCTGGCAACGGGCGCGTCGGGTAGCCTCATCTTTACCGTTACAGTCGGTAGCGGCGTCAGTGGGACCATTACCAACAGCGTGGCAATTACCACCACCACGCCGGAGAGCAACCCAAATAACAATAATGACGACGAACCAACCGACGTTGAAGGGTTAGCCACCATCAGCGGTCATCTGTATCTTGACACCAACGGAAACGGAAGCCAGGATATTGGCGAACCCGACCTGGTGAATGTGGACGT
>JAFGNV010000059.1 GCA_016926805.1 Anaerolineae bacterium | reverse complement strand
TTGCGCTTGTTAGATCATTTTCTCAATAATGACTTCCATATCCCTTTCGCTTTGGCGTGGATAGATTAAAAATGTACGGTAGAGAAGGTTAAGATAGCATTGGCGGTATAGAACAAATATTCGCCCCTATTTACAGAAAGGAAACGGGAAAAATGTATCAAAAGTTGATAATAGTGGGACACTTGGGGCGCGACCCCGAAATGCGCTACACTCCATCCGGGCAAACGGTAACAAACTTTAGTGTGGCAACCAGCCGAAGATGGACCAGCGGCGATGGTCAACAACAGGAGGAGACGGTCTGGTTTCGGGTAACCGTTTGGGGCAAACAGGCCGAAACCTGTAACCAGTATCTCAGCAAAGGACGACAGGTAATGTGCGAGGGGCGTTTAACCCCCGACAAAGAAACCGGCGGGCCTCGCATCTGGACCGACCAGAACGGTACCCCCAGAGCCAGCTTCGAAATGACCGCTTATGAGGTCAGATTCCTGGGTGGCCGGGGCGGCGGTGAAAGCGAAGGGTTTGATGCCAGCACGCCAGATATGGCCGAGGCCGGGGCTGACATCACCGAAGAAGAAATCCCGTTCTAGTGCAGTTGGGCGTAAATACCCCCATAGTAATACCAAGTTTCAACGTCCAACTGCCAAAGTGTTTCGCGGCAGATGAGCACCATAAAAGGCGCTTAGCGTTGATAATCGTCAATCCTTGACCGTAGGCTTATTTACGCCGCGAAACACTAGGTCGTTAGCTTGACAACAGGGTAACTATGATGCAGCATGAAGCCGTTCAACCGGAACGGCTTTTTTTATCAAAGGGAGTGGAACCATGACCCAACCAACCGGCCCCCAACCCATTCAAATTAGTCTGGAGGTGCCCAAAGATTTGGAAGCCACGTATGTCAACTTTGCCCTCATCAGCCATAGCCCCTCCGAGTTATTTTTGGACTTTGCCCGCATTATGCCCAATACGCCTACGGCCAAAGTCCAGGTCCGCCTGGTGATGACTCCCATGAACGCCAAACTGCTCTATCGCGCCCTGGCCGAGAACATAAAAAATTTCGAGGAAAAGTTCGGCGAAATCAACACCCCCGAACACCATATCAAGATCGATCGCGACCGGGGGTTTACAATTTCCTGATTGAGGAGCGACCCGTGCAAGATTTATCAGCCATCATCAATAACATCAACCATGTTCTTGAAGTAAAAAACGCCGTGCGCGACCGTACGCTCGCTCGTTCCCGCGAGTTGATTAGACATTGCGCCAATGCTATTCGCGCCACCCATCGCGGCCAGGATGACCAGGCTCGGGCTTTGCTGGACCAGGCCGGAGACGTGGCGGCTCAAATGCTGGCCGAAGCCCGGCAATACAACGATCTGGAATGTGCCGGTTACACCCAGGATGCCCTCAAAGAATTGGCCGAGGCGCATCTCACCCGGGCCATCATCCTGAACAGACCCTTACCCACCCCGGAGTCCCTCCAGGTAGAATGTGCCGCGTACCTCAACGGTCTGGCCGAGGCCGCGGGCGAACTGCGTCGCTTTGCCCTAGATGCCCTGCGGCAAGGTGATGTGGCCCAGGCCGAGAAAATTCTCGGCAATATGGACGACATTTACAGTATGTTGGTTACGGTTGACTTCCCCAGCGCCATCACCGGCGGGCTGAAACGCAGCACCGATATGGTCCGCGGCGTTTTGGAACGCACTCGCGGCGACGTCACCACCGCCGTCCGCCAGGAATCAATGAAAGCGGCGCTGCAAGAATTTGAACAGCGCATTGGAATGCCTATCAATGACCATACCGCCATCCTCATCGAAGATGAACCAGACGAAGAACCAGCCCCTGGTTCGAGCCAGTGAGCTGAGTCAATATGGTTTCTGCCACCGCGCCTGGTGGCTGGGCACGGTCAGGGGGCTTCACCCGGCCAATCAGGAGACCCTGGCCCAGGGCGCGCACCTACATCGCCGCCATGCCAACAGCGTGCGGACTGCCCTGCGCTGGCGTTATGTGGGGCTGGTTATGCTGGGGGCAGGTAGTTTTCTACTAATCATAGCCGTAGTGTTTTCGATATTCTCATAGCCTTACCCGGAGTAAAAAACTCGCTTTTTGCTGCGGCATACAGGGTAACCACGTTTATGCTCTGGCTAATTGTACTGGCCATCATCTTGATGATTATCGGCCGCCTCTTGCTCAGCCGGGCAACTATGTTGCGGCATGAGAGCGGCCTGCCTACCGGGCGGCTGATCTACGCCGATACCGATGAAAGATGGCGCCCAAATGACAATCCGCTCTATTCCGCCATGTACCACCTGACCGGCAAACCGGATTATCTGGTCGATACGCCCCAGGGGATTATCCCTGTTGAGGTGAAATCCGCCCAGTCGCCCGACCTTCCCTATCTGGGCCATCTTCTGCAACTGGCCGCCTATTGCCTTTTGGTTGAAGAAAGCACCGGGCATGCCCCTCCCCACGGTCTGCTGAAATATGCCAACGCTCTCTACGAAGTTGATTACACCCCCGAATTGCGCCGCGAGTTATTAGACACCATAGCCGAAATACGCGAAGCCTGGCAGGTCGATGAGGTACGGCGCAATCACAATCAGCCGAATAAATGCCGGGCCTGTGGCTTTTACCAGGTTTGCGAGGAAGCATTAGACTGAGCCAATTGACTTTTAGCGCCACTCAACGGTGCGTTGTTTGCCAGGGGGGACCAGTTCGATACCAAGCGGGGAATTATCGGGGCTGACGGTGGTCTGGCGCATAATCGACACATTCCAGGAGACAACGCCGGGAGTAGGGCGTTGTTCTCTGGAAATGCGCCAACTGTTACTCTTGGTCCAATAGTCACTACCGGAGCCATCGGCCCAGGCCAAACGTAGCACATAAAACTCATCATCAGCCAGCCAGCCGGTGGCTGTCCAGTTAAAAAACAAAACCGACTCGGTCGTCGCCTGGCCATCCGCCGGAGACAGCAAATCCGGCGCAACATAGACCGGCGTGGCCGTCGCCGTGGGGGTGGGCATTGTGGTTGGCGTGGGTGTGGCCGTGGGCATGGCCAGAGGAATGATAATTTCCTGGCCCTCGTAAATCAAGTCCAAGTTGACCTCAGGGTTGGCGGCAATGATGGCATCCAGGGGGGTGTCGTATTCGTAAGACAAACCGCTCAAGGTTTCGCCGGGCTGGATGACGTGCACAATTTGGGGCGGAAGTTCGCTGCCACTATCAAAAGAAACAGGGCTATCGGGAATTACCAAAACCTGCCCCACTCTCAGGATACGGCTATCAACAAGGTTGTTCAGGGCCACAATATCTTCAATAGACACCTGGTATTGCCGGGCAATATAATACAGGGTCTGGCCCCGTTCAACCACGTGGGTCCGGGGGGTAGGCGTGGGCGAGATTAATGGCGTCGGAGTCGGCTGAAGGGTGGGCGTAGCCGTGGGGATCCGCGTAACCCCCGGGGTGGCGATGACCGGGGGCAGCGGCGTATCTGGAGCCGCCTGAACGGTTTCCTGGTACAGCGGCTGGTAACTGTTAACCCACATCACCAAGCCGATAATGATCAGCACCCCCACCATCACTCCCCACCACGAACCGCCAAAAGAGGCTTTCAGCGGCAGACTGTCTACTGGTTGGCCGCACATCATACAGATTTCGGTTTTTTGAGCGGCAGGAGCACCACAATGCAAACAGCGTCGCTGGCGGTGGTAATGGACGGTTGGTTTGCCGCAGAAAGGGCAGCGGGTTTCAAAGTTTTTAATCTCCGCGCCGCAAGTTGAACATTCGATCATAGCCATCAATTATCGATAATCAAGGGACGTTTGTCAATTTTTGGAAGTAAGGGCGGGCCAGAGCAGAAAACCCATCATTATCAGCAAGGCCACGCCACTCACCACCGTTCCCAGCGTGCGAGCAGGCGTGCTGCCCATCCGCAAGACGACGGTATGTTCGCCCGCCGGAACATCTACCGTGATCAAACCATAGGGCGGCTCGTAACGGTGGGCGATGGGCTGGCCATCCAGAGTGACCCGCCAGCCGGGATAGTCATACGTGTAGAATTGCAACGTAACCGGCCCGGCAGCCGCTACCCGAACCGCATCCGACCCGCCGCCGTGATGGAGCGTTTCCACCTGGCCCGATCCGGCAATGATGCCCGCCACGGTTAACGGCTCACCATTGAGATACTGCGACTCCATCGGGCTGGTCTGAGGTTGTTCTGCGGTAACCGACACCCTGCCTACCCGGTCAACAATGGAGGCGCGATCCCACTTTACCACCGCCAAGGGGGTCTCGGCCCAATCAGGGATTTCGGTGTATTGGGGCAGGGTGTAGGGAAAAGAAGCCAGAATCACCACCAGGCACAACAGATAAAGAGCCGGTTGTGGTGTGCGATGGGCGATGGGCGATTTGTAATTTGCCAACTGCGAACTGGCCCCAATCGACAGGGTAAAGGCCGTCATTCCCAACAGACGCCAGGGAAATTGAACCAGGGCGGCAATGGGCAATACCTGCCACACCGGCCTGGCCAGCGGCGACATCAGAAAAATGATGGCAAGGGTGGACAGCAAAAAAAAGAGGGCTGCGCCACGATGAGGAAAACGACAACGGATGGTCGAGACCAGGGCAAAACCGACCAGGGCCACCACCACAATGCCCAGTTGGTACGAGAAATCATCTAACAAACCCGCACCCGCGTAACCATAACCCCACTCTGGCGAGAAGAATTGCGAAAAATAGACAAAATGCTGGAGATAGTTGTAACTCCCGCTGGTCCACTGCTCTACTTTGACAAAACGCATTTCGGCCAGAACCGGGATCAGGTAGATAGCGGCCAGGGCCACACCCAACATCCCGGCGGCGATGGTATAGAGAGCGTGGACAAGCAACGGTTTTAACCGAAACCTGGCTTTGGCAATCGTCAGGTAGAGAATGTAAACCATTAAAAACGGGGTGAAAGTATAAAATGTAGTATGGTGGGTCAACGCCAACAGGCCGTAACTCAACCCGGCCACGGCCACTCGAGGCAGTTGGGGCGTGGCAATCAACTTGGTAAAGGCCCAAAAAAGGAGAGGAATGAGGGCCAGCGCCACAAATTCAGCGTAGGCGCTCCGGACAAAAATCTCGACCAGGTGGAAGGGAACGTACATATACACCACCGCCGCCACCAATCCCGCCGCCGAACCAAACAGGCGCTTGACAAAGCCATACATCCCCAATCCTGCCCCAACGGTTGCCAGCACGTACATAACTTTGACCGAAGCGGTAAAACCTAAACCCAAGAGGTGAACCATCTCGGCGGCGTAAAAGGCCAGGGGAGCATATAGGTTGAACAACGGATAACCATAACCAAACGAAAAATCCGGCGACCAACGCGGCCAGAGAAAACCATCGCGGAAGGTTTGGTCAAACTCGACTAGAAAGAAGACGCTGTGTTTGGCATCGTGCGCGTTGAAAAAATAGGCCGGGGTCAGCAGTGGCCCCCAGGCAAATATGGAAAAGGCCAGCACCAGCCAGATATTTGAGTCGATCTTAGATAAAAATTTTCTCATCCTCAGCATCTCGGCGACGCCGGCACGCCACAATGAACAGGCCAACAACCCCTAATAGCGACAACATCGAAACCCAACGCCCCACGATCCTGACCGGGGTATCTTCAAAACGAAGCTCCAAAAAATGGGGGCCGGGCGGAATGGGTACTACCATCCACCCTTCCAGATAGGTGGTGCTGATGGCCGGTCGCGCTACCACCGGCCCAATCCGGGTGACCGGCCCAATCTCTTCATCCAGGTTGCCATCGTGCGGCCCCAAATCTTCATAAATGGTGGCCTGCCAGCCGGGATAGTAGGGAATCATAAAGGTAACAGATTGCCCCTCTTTATCCGTACCAACCCACAAAAACTCGTGCTGGCTGTCCATCTTCATCGAGTAGACCCCCACGCTGTTATCCGCAGGCAGCGCCGCGTAATTGACCTTGGTAGTGATTGCCCCCCCCGCAATCACCTGCTCGGCCAGGGTTGACCAGTTGGGGATGCGCCGCACCCAGGCGGTTTGGCCGGTCATTTCGTCGGCGGATTGCTGGAAGCGAAACAGAGCCGCTTCACTGACCGGCCCTTCGGTAGGTTTGGGATCACGTATCTCGGCCCGCACGTAAGGGTAACTGGAGAGCAATATCAGGCAGGAAAGAATCATCACGGATACCGGCACTTGCCTATCAATCCCTGACTCCTGATCCCCGGCCCCTGATCCCTGACCCCCTACTTTGGCCGCAATCGTTCCGGCAACGATGGCAATATACGGGGCGATGACCACCAGCAAACGCCAGGGAAACTGGACGAGTTGGGCCAGCGGCAACAGATTCCAGACAAAGGCAGACAACGGCACGGTGAGAAAAGCCATCGCCAGAGTTGTACCCTGGAAAAAGTACAGGGTGCGCCGCACCAGCGGGTTAACCAACTTTGGCACAATCAAAAATGACAACATAAATAGGAGGACCGCAGCCAGACCAATTTGAAAACCGGTTTCATCGTTGGGGCCCGGAATACTGGCCCCAAAACCCCAGCGTGGCGAGAACAGCTGGAAAACCTCGACAAAATCTTCGCCAAAGGCAAAACGGCCACCAAACCACTGGTCGGTGCGAACGTAACCGGCTTCGGCAAGGGCCGGGAGCAGGTACATGGCGCTCAAACTCAGGCCAAGCAGCAGGGTAAATAGGGGCGGCCAACCGGCGTGGATAATCTGCCACCCGAAGGTTCTGATCCAGGGGGCGCCAGCAATTCCCGGTTTGGCAGAAAGCCCCCCCTCAATCCCCCCCTGTGGGGGAGAAGTTCGTCGGTTCTCCCCCCTGTGGAAAAAGTTAGCGGGGGCGCTGCCGGAGCGCCCTACTGTGGTTAAAAACATCCCCCCGATCATATAAGCTACATATAGCCCCAGAATCGCGGTCAGAATGAAGGCCGAAAGGGAGTGGGTGAACATCAGGGCGGCATAGGCCAGGGCCGTCCAGAGCATAACTGCGAGACGCGGCTGCGTGACGGCTCTGTAAAATCCCCACAAGACCAATGGCACAAACACAAACGCCACCGACTCGGCCAGGTCGGCGCGGACATAGAGGTCAAAGAGATGGTAGGGAAGGTAAACGTAGGTCAGGGCCGCGACCAGACCGGCAGGTTGTCCCAATAGGCGCCGGACAAAAAGATACATTGTCAGGCCAGATAGAATCGCCGACAGGCCAAATAAGATTTTCACCGCCGACACCATATCCAGGCCGGCCCGCAGCAAGAGTTCGCCCCCGTAAAACGGGAGCGTCCCATACACGTTGAAAAACGGGTAACCGTAACCAAAGGCCATATCCGGTATCCAACGCGGATACCACACCCCATCGCGAATGACTTTATCAAATTGGTGCAAAAAATAAACCGAGTGACGCGCATCGTGCGCGCCCCAAAAATAACCCGGCTGCAACAAGGGGCCAATCACCGGCAACGACAGGAGCAAGGTTAACCACAAATATAGATCCATCTTTAAAAGCCAAAACTTGCGACCTGCCCCAACCTGTAATTTACCATTTGCGATTTGTTTATTCGACATCCAACATCACCCCCCCTTCCGAGTTGGTGGGGACGGGGAGGCGGGCCAGAGTCGCCTCGTCGTACAGACCAAGAAAGACGCGGTAGGGCCCAGGAGGAGCATCGGCGGGGAAGAGGATAGGGTAAGAGTCGGCAATCAATTCACCGGGAATCCACTGCGAGGTGGGGTATTCGCCCGATTGGGGCTGACCGTCGTACTGCGCAACAACGTTACCGGCCGGGTCAACCAAGTGGACAAAAACCTTCAGGCCTGCGGCAAACGGCTGAAGCGGCTGCCAGACTACGTTTAACTGCAACGTATCGTTGGCCTGCAAAGGACCGTGCACCGCCAGAGGAATTTTGGTTTGACCAAGGTTAAGACCAGCTGTTTGGCCACTGGTCAACACCGAAAAGTTATGAGCCAGCAGGGTGAGTTGCGTCGACGCATCTTCACCCCATTGGGTCTGGGGTTCCGGCGCCAGGTAGGGGGCGGGTTGGATGAATTGGGGCGAGAGATAGGGATAACTACTTAAAACAATAACAATGATCATAGCGCCAAACAGCGGCAGACGAAGCAGTTGGTCGTCCAGCCACAAGGCCGCCCCCGCCAAAACGGCCAGGCACAGACCGGCAAATCCCAATAACTGCCAGGGAAAGGTCAGGGTATCAGCCAGGGTATAACCCGGCCACAGGGGAATGTGCCAGACAAAGACAGCCACGCCAAGTTGGAGCAAGGTCAAGACGATCAGGATGATCAGGAAAAACATCAAACGACGATCGGTGCGGCTGACCCATTGCTGGTCGACCCGTTGCCACAGGACGATGGTTATTATGATCAGGCCCACGCCAGCCACGCCCAACTGGAACGACAGGCCGTCGTTCCAGCCCGGTTGGCTGGGGCCAAAGCCCCAATAGGCCGAAACCAGTTGAAATGGGTAGAGAAAATGGTCGACAAAGGTAACCGGCGACAACGAGGGCGGGCCAGATAACAAAAACGACAGCAGCACGGCAACAGCAATCCCCAACAACGCGGCCAGAATTGGCCAAAGGGACTGGCGCAAGTGAACTACCAAAAGCAGGGTAATAATGAAGATAAAGGCCCACCCGGTTAGCCCCAATTGGCTCAGACCGAGCAGCAGCCAAAAAATCACCGCTCCCATCAGCGCCGGCGGCCACCGGAAGGAGGCGACCGGGTAGGTTGTCGCCAGGTAGGCCCAGGGCAGCAACCCCCAAAACAACGCCTCCCCCCAGGCGCCGCGCACGTATACCGTGGCAATCCGGTAAGGCAAGTACGTATAAACCAGGGCAGCTACCAGCGCGCCGGGCTGGCCCAACCAACCTTTGAGCCACAACCACAGGCCCACACTGCCCAGCAACCAGGCCAAACCCAGCACCACTTTTATGGAGACAACGGGCGAAAAAGGTAAGATACCAGCCAGATAATAAGCAAGCAGTCCATCGCTGCGCAACGGGTCAAACTGAGTGGCAAGGTGCGGCAGCCAGCCAAGCCTCAGATTAGCCTGCAAATCTGCCACATTCCATAGGGGCACAAAGCCGCTATGCGCCTGAAAATAACCGGGATAAAAAAGCGGGGCGACGGCAAAAATAGGGAGAATTAGGGCCAACCCCACAGAGACAGCGGTTGACAACCTGAGGGGAGACTGCACTGCCGGCAAATCACTCTTCCTCCCGCATAATTTCGGCCAGTTGCTTAAGTTGATTGGAGGCCTCGCGGGCGGCTTGAATAATACGCCGAAGATCTTCTTGGAGTTTAGGCGACATATCCTGGCTCATGAGACTGAACTGAGCGATACTGACAATGGTTGACAACTGGTCAACCGTCTGATGCATCAGTTTGGAGGACGTGACCGGGGCTTGTTCAGTTTCAGACGTCATAGAATAGTTCCTCGAATTCGTAAATTTAGTCGGTTTTACCAGCTAAACCCAGTTCGGTAGCAGTGGCTTGCATCGCTTCTAAAACAAGACGAATATGTTCGCCCAACTCCACTTCCAGCACAGCAGCCCCAGCTTCGATTTCTTCGCGGTTAACGCCGGGGGCAAAGGCTTTGGCTTTCCATTTTTTGCGGACAGATTTTACCGTAACATCGCGAATGTCTTTGGAGGGGCGGACCAGGGCAACTGCCGCAATCAGGCCGGTTAACTCATCAACCGCGTAAAGAGTATGCTCCAGCCGCGATTCACGTTCGATGCCGGTCACTTCCGTGGCGTGCGAGAGGATAGCCCGGATGATCTCTTCCTCAACCCCTCGCTCCCGTAAAATCGGCGCACCGGTATTGGGATGGCCGTCCTCAGCCACATCCGGGTAACGCTCGTAATCAAAATCGTGCAGCAGGCCAACCAGTCCCCATTTTTCTTCATCTTCGCCAAAATAACGCGCATAGCCGCGCATAGCCGCTTCCACCGATAACATGTGGCGGCGCAGTTGCGGGCTTTTGGTATACTCACATACCAGTTTCCAGGCTTCTGGTCGGTTCATCCGTTCATCCTCACCGGCAGTCATTTTTACGGGGCAGTATTGTACGCCAACTTCACCGACAAGACAAAATCCACTCAAACGAGAAGACGGTAAACCCCAATGTCTACCGTCTTCTTTGAATTTTCTACCACCAGATTAAAGTTCTATATGCGTTAGCCCGCCGGAGCCATCGGCTTTTACGTAGACAATACCCTTTTCAAATACCTGCGCTCGATACTCGACTTCCTGGTGACGAAGCGGGAATTCCGCCGAAAGGAATTCGCCCAATTTATTGGCCTGGGCATACTGGTACAGGTCGGAATTCCGATTTACCGGAATGATGTACTGGCGCGAGGCCGCTACCAGCGCGTCTTTCAATTCCGACGCCACGGCTGCTGCATCTGCCGGAGTGGTTGCGCGAGGGCCAACGGGCGGGGTTGGGGGAGTTTCGGGTGCGGCAGGTGGTTGAGCCGGGGCGGGTTTCGCTGCGGCCGGGGCTATTGAGGCCGGCGCTGCTCCACCAGCCATCTTCTGAAACGTCAAAAAGAAAGCCGTGGGGACGCCTTGCCCGGGCGACACTTCATTGCCCAGGCCCACATTGGTCAGTTTGTCGGAGGGCAGGTTATCCTGGGCCATACTCACCTGATAGGTTCCCAGGAGTCCGGTCATCAAATAATTGCCCCAGTATTCATCCAGCGGTCCCTTGGTCTCCACCCGATCAATCGCGTCACCCCGGTCGGCCTGGAAGATAGCGCCCTCGACTGGCTGGCCCTTTTCATCCAGAGCTTTGACGAAAACGTAAGCCTTGCCCTGCGCTTCCTGCTCGTCGGCCCAACGCGCTTCGATGAGTCGCCAGTGCGGCTGCGAGGGATCGGCCACCGGCTCCAAAACTACCTGAGGCTCCAGGTATTTGAAGCGGTCGTCAAATTTGCGACCGGTCAGGTCGGGGCCGGCGTAGAATTTTTGCCAGACTTCGGGCATGGGGCCATCCTGACGCACCTTGCTGGCCAGGGCTTTCAATTTGGGCACAACCGGCAATTCGCCATTGAGGCCAAATTGCTGGTCAAAATGATTGGTGAACCACGGGCCTTGATTTTCAAACCCTTCCCCCCACACGCCAATCCGACCCACGGCAATGAGCCAGGGCATGCAGGCAAAATAGTAAGCGGGAGCTTTTTCCTGGATGTATTTGAACATCTCTTCGGTCAAACGACCGGTCCATTCCGGGGTCGGCTTGGGGTAACGCGGGTCGTCGCCAAAAGTGGTCCCGGCTCGCTGCCCAACGTTGTAACCGCCTTCGGTGGTAAAGATGGGGATGGAATGGCCCACTGCCTCGTTGACCAAAGCGTCGAAATACTCATAAGCCCGGAAACAGGTGGAGTCTTCCATGATGTTGGCCTTGGGATTGGCCAGCTCGCGGCGTTTCTGATTGACCGTCTCCACGCCCATTTCCCAGGCCCACATGCCGCCCAATTCTTCCCATTCTGCCTGGGTCAGCGGAACACCCTGGGTGTTAATCGCATCATTGGGATAATCCAGGGGGCGACCCAGGCAGTAGTTGTGAATGGCCAGACAACAGTTGCCGTCAAGCAAATCCTGGCGGCCCCGGTCGACAATCAACTTGAAGGGGTTGCCTCGCCCGCCAGGGCCAAAGGCCGGGAAGAGCAAATAGCCCCCCATCTCGCGGATCATATCGGCTTCGATGATGAAATTCTCCACCACAATGTCCAGCCAATTGGCCGGCCGTTGGCGATCCCTCCATTCCAGGTCCAGGTCTGGTTCATTATTGGTTTCAAAATAAACGGCTCCCAATTCGGCGTAGCGTTTGGCGGTTTCGGCCTCGCGGCCGCTGATGTGCCCGGGGTTGGGTTCCTCCTTATAAAAACGCACCACCGGCATCACCTTGAGGTCAACCAGCCGCTTGACCAAGCCCACGGCCGAACCGCCGCCGTCATCCAACACCTTGATCCATTTGAGCTTCATCGCCTGGATCTGTTCTTTCCAAAAACTCCAATTGTCCTTGCCCCAAAAATAAGGGCTGTGACTCCAGTGGACCCCTCGGCCATTATCCTCGGGGGGACGCGGAAAATGCTCTAACATCGGTGCAAACCTCCCATGTGTATTGTGAACAATCTATCACGCCCGATCTTGCCGGGGCAGGTGATTTTTTCAAATGTCAAAACTCAACATGCTTCACCGGCCCGTCGCCGTCGGCCGGAACATAGACAATGCCCTTTTCAAACACCTGGGCGCGATATGTTACACCCTCATAAGCCACCGGAAACTCCGCCGACAGGAAATCGCCCAGCCGATGAGCGCAGGCGTATTGGTACAGATCGGAAGCGCGATTGACCGGAAAGATGTAGGGCCGGGCCGCCTCGATCAAGGCGTCTTTGGCAGACGCAAGCCCGGTGTCCGGGGGTGGGGGCACCGATGGTGGTGCCGGAGCCGGAACAGGGGCCAGGGCTGGAACAGGTGCCGGGGCCGGCATCGGAACGGGTTCCGGTTCGGGTGTTGGTAGCGGCGCGGGTGCGGGTTGAACCGGCTCAGGTTCGGCCACTTCCGGCGACGAAGGCAGGGGCCGAACCTCTTCCTCAACTTTTTGGAACGTGAGAAAAAACGATGTAGCAATGTAGGCTTGCGGCTGCGCCTCGCTGCCCATGCCCACGTTAATCAACCGGTCCGAAGGGAGAAAGCCGTCGGACATACTGATTTTGTAAGTACCCAGCAGGCCGGTCATCAGATAATTGCCCCAGTACTGGTCCAGGGATCCTTTGGTTTGGGCGCGGTCAATGGCATCCCCTCGATCAGCCTGGAACGTGGCTCCCTCGATGGGTTGACCGGCCTCATCCAGGGCTTTGACAAACACATACGCCCGGCCCTGGGCCTCCTGTTCATCGGCCCAGCGCGCTTCCACCAATCGCCAGTGTGGTTTGGTGGGGTCATCCACCGGCGCCAGAAAGACCTGCGGCTTGAGGTATTTGAAACGGTCGTCAAAATTGCGACCGGTCAGGTCGGGGCCGGTGTAGAAGGTATTCCAGGCTTCCGGCACCGGGCCGTCTTGCCGGACCTTGCCGGGTCTGTCTTTAAACATCTGCACCAGGGGCAACTCACCGTTCAGGCCAAACTGCTGATCGAATTGATGGGTGAACCACGGCCCCTGCTGTTCAAACCCAATCTGCCACAACCCCATCCGGGCCACGGCAATGAGCCAAGGCATGCAGGCAAAATAGTAATCCGGCCCTTCTTCGATGTGCTTGAACATCTCGTCGGTGAGGCGGCTGGCCCATTCGGGCGTCGGCTTGGGATAGCGTGGATCATCGCCAAAGGTTGTGCCCGCCCGCTGGCCCACATTGTAGCCCCCTTCGGTGGTAAAAATGGGAATAGAGTGCCCAACGGCTTCATTGACCAGCGCGTCGAAATATTCAAAAGCCCGAAAACAGGTGGAATCTTCCATGATGGAAGCATTGGGATTGGCCAGGCGACGGCGATGTTCGTTGACCGTTTCGTAACCCATCTCCCAGGCCCACATCCCGCCGCGCTCCTCCCATTCCCTGGGGGTGAGCGGCTCGCCCTGCATGGTGATCGGGTCGTTGGGATAAACCAGGGGGCGCCCCAGGCAGTAGTTGTGAATGGCCAGGCCGCAATTACCGTCCAAAATATCAACACGGCCCCGGTCGACAATCATCTGGAACGGATTGCCCCGCCCGCCGGGACCAAAAGCCGGAAAGAGCAAGTAACCGCCGATCTCGCGGATCATGTCGGCTTCGATGATGAAGTTGTCCACCACAATCTCCAGCCAATTAGACGGGCGTTGGCGATTTTTCCACTCCAAATCCAGGTCAGGCTCGTTATTGGTTTCAAAATACATCGCCCCAATCTCAATAAAACGTCGGGCGGTATCAGCCTCGCGGGAGCTGATGCGCCCGGGATTGGGCTGCTCTTTGTAAAAACGAACCACCGGCATCACTTTGAGATCAACCAGCCGTTTGACCAGGCCCATGGCCGAACCGCCGCCGTCGTCCAGCAGTTTGACCCACTTGAGGTTCATGGCCTGGATCTGCTCTTTCCAAAAACCCCAATCTTCTTTACCCCACAAATATTGGTTGGAACTCCAATGCACGCCGCGGCCAGTATCGTGGGGCGGGCGGGGAAAATGTTCTAACATGGCTAATGTCTCCTTACTCTCGCATTATAACATACTTTAACATTCGGGGATAGGTCGATGTCCCCAAATATGTCAATTTTAGTGACGACATTCAAAACCTTTTGACAATCACCCCTGATTGCATTAGAATACACAAATTGCACAGAGACCCTCACGCCAGGGTGCGTTTCTAAACCCGGTGGTCACAAGCCCACAACATCTCTTAATCATAAAATTGACTATCTAATACCTGGCACTTGACACCTAACCCTTGACACTATTTTTAAGGAGACTTTAATGGCAGGCAGTTATACAACCGACAAAATCAGAAATATCGTTCTTTTGGGCCATAGCGGCTGCGGCAAAACCTCGCTGGTGGAAGCCATGCTCTTTAACACCGGCGCGGTCAATCGTTTGGGCAAAATCGAGGACGGCAACACCGTCTCGGACTATGACGAGGAAGAAATCAGCCGCAAAATGTCCCTCAACCTGTCGGTGATCCCGTGCGAATGGGATGGACACAAGATCAACGTGCTGGATACGCCCGGTTACACCGATTTTCAGGGCGAGATGCTCAGCGGCATCCATGTGGCCGAAGCCGTGGTGCTGGTGCTGGATGGTTCGGCGGGGGTAGAGGTGGGCACACAGCTTTCCTGGCAAATGGCCGCAGAAAACCATAAACCCATTGCCGTTTTCGTTAACAAAATGAACCGAGAAAACGCCAGTTATCGCAAGGTAATTGACCAACTGCGCCAGACCTTTGACGCCAAGTTTGTGCCCATGCAGCTTCCCATCCGCACCAACGACAAGTTCGAAGGCGTGGTCGATTTGATTACCCAAAAAGCCTACACCGGCGCCAGCAAACCCGGCGACCCGCCTGCCGGTATGGCCGACGAGATTGAAGAATTCCGCATGGAGTTGATCGAATTTGCCGCCGAAGGCGAGGACGCCCTGATGGAAAAATATTTTGAAGAAGAAACCCTATCGCCCGAAGAAATTGGCCAGGGACTCAAGGCCGGTCTGGCTCGCGGCGGGGTGGTGCCGGTTTTCTGCGGCTCGGCCACCGAAAACGTGGGCGTACGGGATTTTATGAATTCCATCAGCCACATCTTTCCCGCCCCGGCGGTAGAAATCAAGGCCACGGCCAAAGGCGGTGCACCAGAAACCCTCACCGGCAACCCCGATGGCCCCGTGGCAGTGCAGGCTTTCAAAACCGTCAACGACCAATACGGCAAAGTCAGCTATCTGCGTGTCTGGTCGGGCACGTTCAAAGCCGACGTCCGCCTGTTCAACAGCCGGGCGGAACAAGAGGAAAGGCTGGCCGGATTGTCGCTGCTGCGGGGGAAGGATCAGATTGACATCACTGAAGCCGTTGCCGGTGACATTGTCAGCGCCCTAAAATTAAACGCAACGCTCACCGGCGATACCTTGAGTGAAAAGGCCAAAGCGTACACCATACCGATGATTGTGTATCCCAGCCCGCTATATGCCGTGGCCCTGGTTCCCGAAAGCCAGAGCGACGCAGCCAAACTGGGCCCCAGCCTGACCCGCATCACCGAGGAAGATTTGACCCTGAAACATCGTTACGAAACCGCCACCCGGCAAACCCTGCTGGAAGGCATGGGTGAAACCCACATTAATATTGCCGTCAAACGCATGAAAAACCGTTTCGGCCTGAACGTGGAGACATCGATACCCAAAGTGCCGATGCGGGAAACGGTCACCAAGGTTGGCTCCGACATGTATCGCCATAAAAAACAAAGCGGCGGCGCGGGTCAATTTGGCGAAGTCCACATGCGGGTGGAACCATTGGAGCGTGGCGCCGGTTTTGAGTACAAAAGCGAAATCTTTGGCGGAGCTATCTCCCAACCATTTCTGCCATCTATTGAAAAAGGTATCAAACAAGTGTTAGATCAAGGACCCATTGCCGGTTATCCGGTTGCAGACGTGCGAGCCGTGGTCTTTGATGGTAAAGAGCACCCCGTCGATTCCAAAGACATCGCCTTCCAGATTGCCGGACGTGAGGCTTTTAAAAAGGCTATGATGCAGGCCGGACCGGTTTTATTGGAACCGATTATGAACCTGACCATCACCATTCCCGAAGAATACACCGGCGACGTAACCGGCGACCTCAGCACCCGGCGTGGCCGCATGTCGGGCATGGAGCAGGTGCGGGGGAACACGGTCATCACCGCCCAGGCGCCCCTGGCCGAAGTGCAGCGTTATTCTACCGACCTGCGCTCTCTGACGCAAGGACGCGGCATTTACACTATGGAATTGTCTCACTACGAAAACGTACCTAGCCACATTGCCAGTGAGATCATTGCCCAGGCGCAAAAAGAAAAGGAAGAAGAGTAATGCGTTCCATTTTTCCTTTCACGGCAATTGTGGGTCAGGACCGCATGCGGATGGCCCTTATCCTCAACGCCATCAGCCCGCAAATTGGGGGCGTCCTTATTCGCGGTGAACGTGGCACGGCCAAATCCACCGCGGCGCGGGCCATGGCGGCTCTGTTACCGGAAATTAATGTCTTTACCGACTCACCCTTTAACGACGATCCCGACGCGCCCCAAACCTGGTCCGACTGGGTTAAAGAACGCAAAGAGCACAGTGAAGGACTGGACGTAAGCAAACGCCGCATCCGGTTTGTCGACCTGCCGATTAGCGCCACGGAAGACCGGGTGGTCGGCACGTTGGACATCGAGCAGGCCATTAAAAAAGGCGAAAAACACTTTGAACCGGGCGTTCTGGCTGCGGCCAACCGCGGCCTGCTCTATGTGGACGAGGTCAATCTGCTGGACGACCACGTGGTCGATTTGCTGCTGGACTCGGCCGCGATGGGAGTCAACGTGGTAGAGCGAGAGGGTATCAGCTTTTCTCACCCGGCCCGCTTCATTTTTGTGGGCACCATGAACCCGGAAGAGGGAGACCTGCGGCCGCAATTACTCGACCGTTTTGCCCTCTGTGTAGACATTCAGAGCATTGCCGAACCGCACGCCCGCATGCAAATTTTGGATCGCACCCTCAACTTTGAACAGGACGCCGATAAATTCTACGAAAAATGGCAGCCCAAAGAAGGGGAACTGGCCAACCAAATTACCCGCGCTCGCGAACTTTTGCCTGAGGTGGTCTATACCAAACGCGATCTGTACACCATTGCCGAATTGATGGCCGAAATGAAAGTGGATGGTCACCGGGGCGATATTGTCATTCTCAAAACCGCGTTGGCCCACGCCGCCTTCAATAACCGCAAAAAAATCACCCAGGAAGACATCCTGATTGCAGCAGAACTGGCCCTGCCGCACCGCCTCAAGCGGCAACCATTTCAGGACGTGAGCATGCAATTTGAAGAACTGGCCGATCGTTTGCAGCAAGTCCGCCAGGAAGCCACCGAACAAACCGAACAAATGCTCGATTCCGGCGAGATGTCCGATTCTTTTAAGGAAAAAAAAACGATGGTGAGGAAGTAGACGGAGAATCGTCACCCGTTCCCCAACCCCAAGGAGCGCCACCGCACCCCGACCATTCCACCCAGTCGTCGGGAGAAAAAAATCAGGCCAAGAATCCGGTAGAGATTGGCCAGGATTTTTCGGCCCGACGACTGCAAACTCCCCTGGACAAAATGACCCGCTCGTCGGCGGGCCGGCGCAGCTACACCAAAACCGATCGCAAGCGCGGTCACTACATCCGCGCCCGCCCGGTCGGCGAGAGTAAGCCCAAAGATGTGGCCTTTGATGCTACTCTGCGGGCGGCTGCGCCCTATCAAATTACCCGCGATCACACCGACCGCGCCCTGGCTGTAGAAAAGCAAGACATTCACGACAAAGTTCGCGTCCGCCGGGCCGCTAATTTAATTCTCTTTGTGGTGGATGCCAGTTGGAGCATGGCCGCCGCCGAACGAATGGAGGCCACCAAGGGGGCCATTATGAGCCTCTTGCTGGACGCTTACCAGCGCCGCGATCAGGTGGGCCTGGTTGTTTTCCAAAAGGAGTCGGCGCGGGTGGTGCTACCGCCCACCTCCAGCGTCGAACTGGCCCAGCGCGCCCTGGCCGATGTGCCGGTCGGCGGCAAAACACCACTCTCTGCCGGGCTGATGCTGGCCCACCGCGTCCTTACCCAACAAACCCGCCAGCACCCCGAAATTATGCCGTTGATGATCTTGCTCACCGACGGCGCGGGCAACGTGTCTATGTCTAACCTGCCAGCCCAGGAAGAGGCTCATCGGGTGGCCAAAATGATTGCCGAAGAAAACATCCGCTCGGTGGTCATCAACATGGAGCACGCCAGCTTTGATCGTGGCCTGGCCCAGGCGCTGGCCAACCAGCTTGAAGCCCCCTGCTATACGCTGGCCGAGTTAAAGGCGGACACCCTGTATCAGACGGTGAAGGATGAATTAAAGTTATGACCACCACCATGACCAAACGCCAACGCCTGGAAGCCACCCTGGCCGGGGCAACGGTTGACCGGCCCGCTGTGGCGTTATGGCGGCACTGGCCCGTAGACGACCAGACCGGCCCAGACCTGGCCCGCGCCACCCTCGCCTTTCAGCAAACGTATGATTTCGACTTTATCAAAGTGACCCCCAGCAGCAACTTTTGCCTGGCCGGATACGGCGCAACAACCACCTGGCAGGGCAATCAGGAAGGCACGCGAGCGTGGGGTCCGCGCGTTATCCAATCACCGGAGGATTGGAGCAAACTTCAACCCCAAAACCCCCACACCGGCTTACCGGGCGAAGTGCTTCAGGCCAATCGCCTTATTGGGCGGGAGGTGGGCCAGGATGTGCCGTTTATTCAAACCATTTTCAACCCGCTGGCCCAGGCCAAAAACCTGGCCGGAGAACGACTCCTGTCGGATCTCCGCCAGCACCCCGACGCGGTGAAAGCCGGTCTGGCCACCATTACCGAGACTATTTTGCGTTTTATTGACGCCCTCAAGCCAACCGGCGCGTCCGGCATTTTTCTGGCCGTGCAACACGCCAGTTATGACCTGCTCACCGAAGCCGAATACCGCGAGTTCGGCCAGCCGCTCGACCGGCAAATCCTGGCCGCCACCGAGGGGATGTGGTTTAACCTGATTCACCTGCACGGGGTCAACGTGATGTTTGACCTGGTTGGCGACTATCCCGGACAGGTCATCAACTGGCACGATGCAGAAACGCCACCCTCCCTGGCCGAGGCCAGGAGCCGCACCGGGATGGCCCTCTGCGGCGGTTTGCGCCAGTGGGAAACGATGGTGCGAGGCACGCCAGAAACGGTTAAAGCCGAAGCCAAAGCCGCGCTTGAGGCCACCGCCGGGCAACGATTCATCCTGGGCACGGGCTGTGTCACGCCCATTACCGCGCCGACGTGCAATATTTTGGCCGTGCGACAGGCAGTAGAATAGAATGAAAAGCCAATTCGCCGATGTGTTCAATCACGACGAGGATGCGCCAGGCTACGATACTGATGTTCTCAACGAGAGTCATCCCATCCGCGCCGGCTACGACGCCGTGCTCGACTGGGTGAGTGACAAAAGCGCCTGGACCTACGGAATGATCCTTGACCTGGGCGCCGGAACCGGCAATCTCTCCAGTCGTTTAAAAAACTTCAAGCGGTTGGTCTGCGTAGACATTTCCCACAATATGCTTAACATCGCCCGCCGCAAGCTGGCTGACCTGAACAACGTAGAGTATGTTAAAGCCGATTTGTTGGCCTATTTTTTTGACCACCCGCCTGTGTTTGACGCCATTGTCAGCACCTACGCCATTCACCACCTCACCGAAGACGAGAAACACATTTTGTTTGAGAAAATTCGCCAATCATTACATCCCGGCGGCAGCGCCATATTTGGCGATCTGATGTTTGCCGACGAAGCAGCCAAACAACACCTCATTCAGAAATTTCAGAGTGAGGGCCATTTAGATGTGATCGCAGATTTCGACGATGAGTTCTTCTGGTTTGTGGATAAAGCTATCGATGCGCTGACCAAGTTGGGCTTTACCACCGAAACCAGACAATTCTCGGATTTGTCGTGGGGAATTGTGGCAAGAAAGCTATGACTAAAACCAACCAGCCCATCACCCTCTCCGCCAAAGAAGCCGCCCAACTGAGAGAGGGTTTCAAATACTGCCCTCGCTGCCGCACCGAGATGGTCGACCGCGAGGCGTTTGGCCGGGTGCGGCGGGTCTGCCCGGCGTGTAACTTCATCCAGTTCATCGACCCCAAAGTCGGCGCATCCGTGCTGGCCGAACGGGACGGGCAGGTGCTGTTGGTCAAACGCAAAATGGACCCGGCCAGAGGGAGTTGGTGTTTGCCGGGTGGATTTATGGAAATGAGCGAGACACCCCAGGAATCGGCCGCCCGCGAATGCCGGGAAGAAACCGGCCTGGAAGTTGAAATCACCCGCCTGATCGACGTATACTACTACCAGGATTATCGCGGCAGTGGCGTGTCCATTATTTACAAGGGCCACGTGGTTGGCGGCGCGCTGCAGCCGGGGGATGACGTGACAGCGGCCAGGTTTTTCGGGCCGGATGAGTTGCCGGAAAATATCGTCTTCAAATCAAACCTGCAAGCCCTGGCCGGGTGGCGCACCGGGGAAATTTGAGACCTGTTAGATGCACCTTGCTATTTGTGATTTGTGATTTGCCATTTGAAAAATGACCAAAATCCTTGCCATCGAAACCTCTTGCGACGAAACCGCCGCCGCCGTGATTGAAGACGGCGTACGCATCAAATCAAACATTGTTGCCTCTCAGATTGACATTCACCGGCGCTACGGCGGCGTATTCCCGGAGATGGCCTCGCGCCAGCACATTCTGACAATCAGTACCGTGATTCGGGATGCTTTAATTGAAGCTCGCGCCGGCTGGAACGAGGTGAAGGCAGTGGCGGTAACCTACGGACCGGGGTTAGCCGGAAGCCTGCTGGTGGGGGTAAATGTGGCCAAGGGAATTGCCATGGCCCTGGGGGTACCGCTGATTGGAATCAACCACTTAGAAGGTCACATTTACGCCAACTGGCTTGATGTCGAGGGCAAAGGCCGTCGGCCCCGCATCAAATTTCCGGCGTTATCCCTCATTGTGTCCGGCGGCCACACCGAATTGGTGCTCATTCGCGGCCACGGCAGTTACCAAATCCTGGGGCGGACCATTGACGATGCCGCTGGTGAAGCCTTTGACAAAGTGGCCCGTATTCTGGGCATCGGCTTTCCGGGGGGACCGGCCATTCAAAAGGCCGCCGAAGGGGGTAATCCCACGGCCTATAAATTTCCCCGCGCCCGCTTGGGCAACTCGTTTGACTTTAGTTTTTCCGGTTTAAAAACCGCCGTGCTACGAGAGGTACAAAAATATTCGGCGGTTGACCGCTTACATCAGCCCGAGGAGTCAGCCGACCAACCGCCACTCCCCCTGAAACAAATGCCCACGGCTAACCTGGCCGCGTCGTTCCAGATGGCCGTGGTTGATGCGCTGGTTGACAAAACCAAAGCCGCAGCGGAGGCCTACGACGTGGCCGAAATATTGCTGGCCGGAGGCGTGTCGGCCAATACGCTGCTACGCAACAAAATGATGTCAGGCGCCGGACGCCCGGTGCGCGTGCCGCCATTGTACCTCTGCACCGACAACGCGGCGATGATTGGCGCGGCGGCCTACTGGCGTTGGAAGGCCGGAGATGTAGCCAACTGGGACCTGGACGTTGTGGCTAACTTGCGCCTGGGATAATTCCGGCATTTTCTTCCTATTGCCAAACCACATTTTTTGCGCTATGCTGTTCGAGAACATCCATCAAATAACCACCGACGCGTGACCATGAAAATTGAACGATTAAACTGTCCCAGTTGCGGCGCGACAATTTCGGGCGAATTTTCGCCTACTCAGCAATTCGAGTGCGCCAGTTGTGGCTCGTTATTGATGGTGTCTGACCTGGCAACAGCGGAAGCCCTCATCTGCCCCAACTGTCAAACCATCAATCGCAGCGACACCCGCTTTTGTTGCAGTTGCGGTAAAAAGCTGAGTATCTACTGTGTGATGTGTCAAGCTGAAAATCGAATTGACGCGGTTCACTGCGCCAACTGCGGTATTCACCTGCAACGGGCTATGGTCCGGCAGCGCACCATGCTGACTCAACGCCAACAGTTGATAAAGGAACGCCAGCAAGCCTTCAGAGAAAAAGAAATTCAACAAAAGGAACAAAGACTTGAGCGACTACTGGCGGCCCTGGACGAGCCAGAAAACCACGACTTTGCCATTTACCAGCTCAACCAATTGGGTCTCGAGGTGGTCGATCCCTTAATTGAAACGCTGCTCGAGGATGACGACCCTGACGCGCGTTATGGGTCGGCCCGTGCTTTGGGCCAAATTTGTAGCGAGCAGCATATCACCGGGCTGATCAAGGGCCGCGCGATTAAAGCCCTGATCGTTGCCCTGAATGACCCGGAACCGGCCGTTCGTTTTTGGTCGGCTGAAGCCCTGGGTAGATTCAAGGGCACCCAGGCCCAACGGGGGATCGAACCATTGACGCTTTTGCTCAAGGATCCGCACGAAGGAGTTTGTCGCCAGGCGCAGAAATCACTTGAGCAAATTAGAGAAAGTTAAGTTGGATGCCCAAACCAACCATTCTTTACACCCGTTCCGGCGACGATGGTTACACCCGCCTGCTGGGAAAAGACAAAGTACCCAAATATGACCTTCGCCCCGAAGCCTACGGCGCGGTTGACGAAGCTTCTTCTTTTATGGGTTTAGTCCGGGCCGATCCGGCGGCCAGCGAGCGCACCCGGCAGCTCATCTGCCAGGCCCAACGCGATCTGTGGATGTTGATGGGAGAACTTGCCGCTGCACTCGACGTCGAACTTCCCCAACGCATAACCGCCGAGCGAGTGACCTGGCTGGAAATCGAAACTGATAAACTGGCCGCCGAATTTCCTCCCCTCAACCAGTTTGTTCTTCCTGGCGACATTATGATTGGCGCCCGGCTCGATGTCGCCCGGACGGTTGTGCGCCGCGCTGAGCGATATATAGCACGTTTACTACACGAAAATCTTTTGGGGAACAAAGAAATCTTTCGTTATCTAAACCGGTTGTCCTCGCTGCTCTTTGCTTTGGCCCGTTACGAGGAACACCTGGCCGGGCAAAAAACAACGCTGACCAAAAACATCGGAAGCAAGTAACCCAATCGCAAATCGCGAATAACAAATCGTAATTACGATTTGCCATTTGCTACTCTGCTCCACCGCGACCTTGTTGAATACAACCATGACTCTTTTGGGCCACCCCCTCCACTCAAAGAATCTTTAAGCTCAAAAATCTTGACATTAGAACATTCGTTCTGGTATAATAATCTTACCCTAGCGGTGAGGTTATTTTTTGTGGCCGTTCAGAATTCACGTCGAGTCAAAAAAATCATTCACAATGTGGCCAGAATTTTACCCGGGCGACCTGATCAGTACGCTATTCCAACTCGACTTCAGTATAAACCACCCGCCACCAACGTGGCCACCTTGTCAACCGGCCTGCGTCCCCTGGATAAATCTTTAGGTATTGGCGGGTTACCCTGCGGCAAAATAACCGAACTCATCGGCCCGGCCATCACCCCTCCCAGCGACGGCGTAACCTGCCTTGCCGCCAAAATTGGAGCAACCATTCAGCGTAAACAGCAAATGGTTACCATTATCGACATGGGCCGCAATTTTGACCCGTGGCAGGCCGAGCGCTGCGGTCTGATTGCTCCCCACTTGCTCCTTACCCGGCCCGATACCGTGTTTGCCGCCTTAACCACATTAGAAAGTGCTGCCCGTAGTGAAGGATTGGTTATGGTGGTTATGGGTACGGTGTCACGTCTCCTGCGCCACGCTGATGTTGACCTGCTTAGAACATTGCTGGGCCGCCTGCGCAACATCGTCCGGCAGTCAGAAAGTGTGTTCTTGTTTGTAACCAACCCCTTGGCGGATAATCCTTTTAGTCCCGCTAACTACCCTCCCGGTTTCCCCCTGGCCGAATTGGCCGAGGTGCGTTTGTGGGTCCAAAATGAGCACTGGACTTACCAGGATGGCCTGACCACCATTTATAGAGCCAGTCTGGCCGTCGTCAAAAATCGACTGGCGCCTCCCGGTATGGGCGCAGACATCAGAATCAAATTGAGTCGTTTTTAAGCCGATCCCCTTCAAATTTACGGCATCCACCGGTTTTGCCTCATCCGGTTGGCGTGCTATAATGGATGTTTGTGCTGAAGCGAAGAAAGAAAGAAGGAAGGGAGTCATCATGACCCGAATACCACGCCCACTTTTGGCGGCGTTTATTTTGCTTGTATTTGTCTCATTGGGCTGCAATCTGGCACAGCCGATTGTTGACCGAGCCAAAGGCGCAGTGGCTCGTTTAAACTCAAACGAGGCAGCGACACCTAATCGGCGGCCTACGTTGCGCCCCACATTTACCCCAACCCCGGATTACACGCCAACCCCTACCAATACCCATACACCGACGATTACCCCCATCCCTACCGAAACGCCCACGCCCGTTCCTACCGACACACCTATACCAACCGACACACCTGTACCCACTGATACGCCGGAACCGACCAACACCTCGCCGCCGCCCCCACCGACCGCCACGTTTACCCCGGCCCCCAGTCCTACCCCTGATTTTCCCTTTAAATTAAGAGAGCAGGGCAACCGAATGCTCCAGAAGACCACCAATCATTCAATTTTTGGCGTTATTGCAATTACCGATGGAAATAGTACACCTCTTGGGGGATACTATGTTATGGGTGAACATTCATCAGGCAAAACTTACAAGAGCGCAGAATCAAGTTGGAAGTATGATGCTCTCAGTGGCCTTGAAGGATATATTAAACAGGGTAATGTTAAGTTTGAACCAGGACCTTTTGAAGACGGTACCTGGCATGTTTATGTATCTGACAGCAATGGTACACAACTTTCTGAAAAGATTCCGTTGTCTTATTCTAGCGACCCTACCCAATGGGTCTGGGATTTTATCTGGTGGACCCAATAGCAACTTTTTAACTCTTAATTAGGGATATACTCCAGAAAGACTACTAATTGTGATGAGGCCAACCAAGAAAAACAACTTATTTCGCCAACCCTTCTTTTGGCTGATTACTTTCTTGAGTCTGATTCTAAGCTTAGGTTGTTCGGTTGGGGCGCTGGCAGTTCAGAGGCCAACCCCAACCTCTCCCCCACCCAAAACACCTCGACCGACCTATACCTTTACCCCACCCGCAACTCCCACCAAAACGCCTACGCCTACCCCAACCGAAACCTCCACTCCTGCCCCCACCCCTACTCCCTCTTCCACCCCAACCGAAACCCCGCCGGAAATCACTAAAGCACTTGCCCCGGCCCAGGAAGCAGCCGCCCAACCTGCCGAACCGCCCCCCACCCCTACTCCCGAGGAACCAACTGCCACGCCCGCACCGGCCTTTCCCTTTAGCGCTTCCTATTATATCCACGACACCGGCTCGCCCGGCGAAACGCGAATGACGGGTTGGATCAGAGTAGATTATGGACCTGGCCGTTTCCAAACCCTGGCCGGTTTCCAAATGAAGGCCCTGGCTCCAGATGGGAACACCTACTTCAGCGAAACATCTGGCGCTGGCTTCGGTGATAGTACGGTGCGAGGAACCGGCGATAATCACAACATGAACACCAAACTGGAATTTCGGCCCTATACGCCCGGCACCTATAAAATTGTGTTGATGGAGGGTGGCACCCAGGTTTCACCTGAAATTGAAGTCAGCATCAGTGCCGACCCAAGACAGTATGTTCATTTTGACTTTTTCAAACAAGAAGGACAGTAGATGTGGAGATGTAGATGACCAAGAAAAAAAGCCAGTCGCTTTCCCCAGGATGGTTCTTGTTATTAGCCATTGTGTTGGGGGTGACCTCAGTGGGATGTGGTTTGTCTGACACGTTAGCCGGTTTAACCTCGCCCACCAGGGAGATACAACCAACCCGCATCCCGTTACCTACGTTCACCCCCACCCTGGTCAATATGATTAATATCGATGTTGGGGCAGATACGGGGGCTGGAGCCGGTGAAATAGATCCCTCTCCTGCCGAACCCACCGCAACCCCCACGCCTGAGCCTTCACCCACCCCCCCACCGCCACCCACCGAAACCCCTGCCCCCGCCAACAATACGGTGACGGTGACGGTAAACCAGGATATGAACGTTCGCGGTGGTCCCGGCACCAACTATCCGGTCATAGGTACCGCTCCTGCCGGCGCCTCTTCTACCGCTGTGGGCCGCAACAACGATGCCTCCTGGGTCCAGGTCCAATACCCGCCCGGCTCCGGCGATACCGGCTGGGTGTACGCTTCCCTGGTTCAAATTGACGGCGATGTACAGGCAGTAACGGTGGTGCAGGCCCCGGCTCCACCTCCTGTAGCGGCCAACCCACCGACACAAGAAGAAGCACCACCCCCTGTTCCAACAGCGCCTAAATACCAATTCACTCCGACGGCCTGGCATGCTAACGGCAACGAGGCCATTGTTCACTTCCGGGGCACCATTCGCGATGAAGGTGGGAATGCGGTGAACGGTTTCAGCGTGTTGGTTGACAACGGCTCCTGGAGCGTGTTGGCTCACCCCTCTGGCGCCAGTCACCACTACCCCGACAAACCGGATGGCGAATGGGATGTGGTCATCCCCGACATCCGCACCGGCATTGGCTGGTGGACGTTAACGGTGGTGAGTTACGATTGTCCGGGTTTTGAAGTAGAATTTAACGCCCAGTGCAAACAGTTCACCCGCCTGTCTGAAGATATCAGGGTAGAAGTTATTTATCCAGACGAAACCATTATCTGGGCCGATTGGACCTGCCATTGGGATTGCAATAAGGGTTTATACGTTAATGCCTATCGTCGTCCCTGATTTGAGCAGCGCGTCACTGGATACCTGCTAAGGCAAACGTCGTAGGCCGGGAGGCTTGGGGGTAGTTCCCCCCAACTTGCTCTCCCGTTTTCCTTGCTGAAAGAGCGATGCAATGCATCGCGAAATGCTAATTTGGGAGAAACACCCTTGCCCTCGAATAGATATTTATGGATAGGTATTCTGGTTCTTGCTCTGGTTTGCTGCGCTACAATAGCCCTTGTTGGCGTGTGGCAGTTTGTTCGGGTGGCCAATCCCAATTTGATTACCGCCGTGGGCCAAGAATCAGAAACAATTACTCCAACCCCACCTCCGCGCCTCGAACTCACCCCAGCAATCACCCCAACCTCTTTATCTCCAGCCCTACCAACCCAATCCCCAACCGCCACAGTCCAACCGTTAGAGGAAAAAACGGGGGGACAGGCAAGTCAGGCCAGTCCGCTGCAACTTTCTACCGAACAACTCCTGACCCAGGCTATTTTGCCGGAACGCGACCAGCGCCTGCTGGCCATTCGGCTGAAACACAAAGGGCAAGACATTCCCCAGGTTATCCAGGAAACGCCGCCCCTTCGGGCGGTGGGGGCTATGGACACGTTCTGGGTCACCGACAATCAACAAATCCCACCCCGGCAATTTCAGGTGACCGCTATCTTGCAATACGCCACCGACCACACTTACTGGTGGGTGCAGGAAGGGATGCCCATCAACCCCGAAGACTTGCAACGCTCCGCCGAACGCTTTGAAAACAATACCTACCCCACCAACCGTACCTTCTTTGGCAGCGAGTGGTCGCCCGGCATAGACAATGATCCCCACGTGCACATTTTTATGGGTAACGTGCCCGGCGTGGCCGGATACTTCTCGGCCTCCAACGAGTATTCTCATTTAGCCGAACCCTATAGCAATGAACGCGAGATGTTCTTTATTAACCTCAACTCGCTTCAACCCGGCAACGATTACTTTGATGGGGTGTTGGCCCACGAGTTTCAGCACATGATTCACTGGCATCAGGATCGCAACGAAGAGACGTGGGTTAATGAGGGTTTGAGCGAGTTGGCCACTTTTCTCAACGGTTATGGCAGCAGCAACTTTGTGGGAGCCTACACGGCTGCTCCGGACACTCAATTGACCAGTTGGGCCGAGAGTCCCGGCGCTGCCGCCGCCAATTACGGCGCCGGGTTTCTCTTTATGGCCTATTTCCTCCAACGCTATGGCGAAGAAATGACCCAGGCCGTGGTGGCCAACCCTCAAAATGGTATTGCCGGATTTAACGCGGTCTTGGCCGAGAGAGGCTATTCCGAACGTTTTGACGACATCTTTGCCGACTTTGTAGTGGCGAATTTTTTGCAGGACCCTACCCTCGAAACGCGTAAATGGGATTACCAGGGCTTCAACCCTGGCCCGGTAGCCCTCGCCGAACGATACAGCGTTTATCCCCAGGCCAAACAGACAACCGTCCAGCAATATGGCGCAGATTACATTGAACTAACCGGTTTGGGTGGGGTGGAGGTTGTCTTCGATGGGGCGACCGAGGTGAAAGTGGTGAACAACGATGCTCACAGCGGCCGCTACCAGTGGTATAGCCATCGCGGCGATGACTCCAACACCCACTTAACCCACGCCTTTGACTTGCGCAAGGTCGAAAGCGCTACCTTACACTATTGGACCTGGTACGACATTGAAGAAGATTGGGATTATGGTTATGTAGAAATCTCTACCGACGGCGGCGCAACTTGGACGATTCTGCAAACGCCCCACAGCGCCACCGACAATCCCACCGGCAATGCTTATGGCCCAAGCTACACCGGTAAGTCGGGCGAGGGCGAATCGGGCTGGCTTAAGGAAAGCGTTGATCTGGCTGACTACACCGGTCAGGAGGTGTTGATCCGTTTTGAGTACGTCACCGACGACGCGGTCAATAATTCCGGCTGGACCATTGACGATATCAGCATCCCGGAAATTGGCTTCTATGATGATGTTGAAAGTGGGCCCGGCAATTGGCAAGCCGCGGGCTTTGTGCAGATGGACAACGTCTTGCCTCAGCGTTTTCTGGTGCAGGTGCTGGAAATTGGCAATGGAATCAACCTCATCCCCCTTTCTCTGGATGACGCCAACCGTGGTACCCTGACCATTTCCGGTTTAGGTGAAACACTGAACCGGGCTATTATCATCGTCAGCGCTTTAGCCCCGGTAACCAGCCAGCCAGCCAGCTATGAGTACAGTCTCACAGCCCTTGAATAACCTCAACCCTTACCGCGCCCCTCACTTTGGCCAGATTGGACTGTGAAGGTACCTTGATTGAAAAATTGCCCGGTGCCAGCTTCGATGATATACTTTGATGGCAACCTTTAAATGCCTGAGCGTTAACAATGATGGAACCCCAAGAAATAATCGACATTATCGAATCTGCCCGGAGCCACGGTGAAACCCCCGATTTGCGTCGGCTTGACCTGCGCCAGATCAACCTAAAAGGCTGTGATTTGACGGGGGTCAATCTGCGTTATACCAACTTGAGTGAGGCTGACTTGAGCGCAGCTAAACTAGACGGTGCAGATTTGACCGGCGTCAATTTGAACAAAGCCAACCTGGTCGACAGCACATTGCAAGGAGCCAACCTGTTGGGCGCCGATCTCAGTGAGACCAATCTGGAAAACGCCAATTTACTTGAGGCCGGTCTGCGTAACACTAACTTAAGCCAGGCTAACTTGCGCCAGGCCAAACTGGTCGAAACCATCTTGCGCGGCGCTGAATTAGTGGTGGCCAATCTATACGAGGGCGATTTGGATGGGGCCAATTTAATCCGGGCGGATTTAACCGGAGCCACGGTCACCGAGGCACAACTCAGCCGGGCCAAGAGCCTCAAGGGTACCATTATGCCCGATGGAACCCGGCACGACTAGGAATGAGCCAACTATCACCCACCGTCTCCCCCCATAACTTCAGCCGGGTATTGGGTTTCTGGGCCAACCGACTTGTTGGGTGGTTGTCAGGTCACTGGCTGGCCGTGCTTAATACCTTTTTTTTTCTCTACGTTGGATTGCCCTTTTTGGCCCCCCTCTTACTGACCGCTAACCACGCCCGCAGCGCTAATTTTATCTATTGGTGGTACCAGTTTTTATGTCACCTGTTCCCCTCGCGGACCTACTTTATTGCCGGCGAGCAGGTTTGCCTGTGCCATCGTTGTATTGCCATTTATGGGACCATTTCTCTGGGTGGCATCGTTTTCAGCTTTGTCCGTCGTTCGCTCAAGCCGTTGCCGCCTCGCTGGTATTTGCTCTTTCTATTGCCGATGACTCTGGATGGCGGCATGGGCCTGGCCAGCGAATTAGCGCAATTTGTGCCAATGCCTCTTTTATCGATTACGACAGTGGTCTTCATCACCTTTGTCACCATCCTTTTGTACACTCAAAAACAATTGACTTGGCCCGTGATCATCTTTTTAGCCTGTGGGGTGGTCGCCGCAGGTTATCTGCAATTTTGGGGGCTTCATCAAAGCAACCTGTTTTTGCGAAACTTCACCGGGGTTATGTTTGGTCTTGGCACGGTTTGGGTTGCCTACCCGCTTTTGGAAGAGGGTTTTGGCGAAATTCAACAAGAAACAAACGCCAGGTGGACCGGCCAACCAGGCAATGGGTTGTATGGAAAATCCTGAATCACCCAAGATACTTGCCCTCATTCCCGCCTATAACGAAGTCCAACACATTGTTGAAATCGTGAGTGGAGTTCTACCTCACCTGCCGGTACTGGTTGTAGATGATGGCTCAACCGATGAGACTCTTGCTCAGGCTGAAGCTGCCGGCGCTACGGTATTGCGCCAATACCCCAATCAGGGTAAAGGAACGGCGCTACAAGCCGGTTTTCGCCAGGCCATCGACCAGAACTACGAGGCCGTGTTGACCCTTGACGCCGACGGCCAACACGCCCCCCATGAAATTCCCAGGTTTCTGGACGCCTACCATACCCGTCACAGTGACCTGATCATTGGGGCACGCAATTTCAGCCAGATGCCGCCGGTTCGGCGGTTGGCCAATTCGCTGGGACGGGGGGCATTTTCCTGGGCCATCGGCCAACCTATCCAGGATAACCAGTCTGGCTTTCGTCTGATCAGCTGCCGCCTGCTGAAGAAGTTGCTCGCCAGCCGTGAGCACGGTTTTGAATTTGAGATGGAAATGATTGTCATCTGTGTGCGGCACGATTTCAGGCTTGACTGGGTACCCATTAGCACCATTTACGCCGGAGAGTCGAGTCATATCAACCCGGTTCGGCATGTGGTCAACTTTCTGCGGGTGGTGTGGCAAACGCGACAAAACATTTAGGAGTTGTTCAAAAACAACTTCCCAGTTTTGTCCATAAATAAGGTGGTCACATTGTAAGTGATACAACCCTACTTTTCCCCCTCCCCCAAATTGGGGGAGGGGCCAGGGGTGGGGGCAACATAAAAACATCTCATCACTTACAATTGAACCACTACCATAAATAACAAGCCCAAAGCGCGAGCGCATACGATGCGGCTCTAATTCTCCACCTCAAAAACTTCCCACGCGCCGTTGGCAGGTAGCAACGACCAAATCTGCGCGGGAGAATGTTGCTGGTAGCGAATTTTGAGCAGGGCAATGGGCAGTTTGTGACTAAAAACAGCCACCTTTCCCTGTGGCCAGGTGGCTACAATATCGTTGATGGCCGCCAACAGCCGGGCCTGTAATTCCTCCAAACGCTCTCCACCGGGTGGGTGATGATGCCAGGGATCGGTTTCCCAACCTTCAATCTCGCCGGGCCAGCGAGCACGAATGTCGCCAATCAGCACTCCCTGCCACTCGCCCTGGTGAATCTCGCGCAGGCGCGGGTCAAGGTGAATCGGCAGGCCGGTTACATCGGCCAGGGCTTCGGCGGTCTGTCTGGCTCGGGCCAGGTCGCTGCTGTAGATGGCGTCAAAGCCCAGAGAAGCCAACCTGGTCGCCGTTGTCCGGGCTTGTTGGCGCCCTTTTTCGGTGAGGGGTGGATCCAATTGGCCCTGGTAGCGTCCCCCGACATTCCAGGGCGTTTGGCCATGACGAACCATATAAATGGTGGTCATACCAATAAATCTTCCTCCTCAAACCGTTCCTGTTCTGGGCACTGGTCAACCTCCTCTGGATCCCACTCAGAGATACTGTGCCGTTTGCGGTATTCGGGCAGGGCTATAATCGGCGGACGACACCTGTCGGAGATGGCGTGTTCTTGCAGGCTGAAACTGTTCTGGTCGTAACGGATAATCTTCATCGTGCGATTTACCTCGCTCAAAAGCTCAACTTTTTGGCGACGTTCCAGGTGATCTATAAACACCTGGATAATGGCAAACGACATCCGGCTAAGCGCGCCCAACGACTGGTTGTGATGAATCCGCTGGCGCAGGTCAACCTGGGCAATGCCGCTAATCCCAAACCGCCTGACTAAACTCAACAGCAGCCCCGTTTCCACCCCGTAGCCCGTATAAAACGGGACTTGCTGCAAGGCAGTGCGCCGTCCCGCATATTCGCCGGAGAGTGGCTGTAAAATCCCTGATAGTTCCGGATAAAACAAATTGAATAGCGGCCGGGCCACTAACTCAGTTACCCGACCACCGCCACCGGCCTGCAACGAGTCGCCCACTTTCAGCGGGCGGCGGTAGAATCCTTTGACGTATTGAATGGAATTATGGTACAGCAGCGGGCCTAAAATACCGTAAACAAAACGGGGATGGATGTTAACAATGTCGGTATCAATCCAGGCGATGAGATCGCCCTTGAGAACGTGCAGGCTTTTCCAGAGGGCTTCGCCCTTGCCCCGATATGTGCCATACTTGGGCAATATTTGAGAATGTTGATAGACCGGTACCCCCAGATCCATGGCAATATCAACGGTGTAGTCGGTTGAACCAGAATCAATGAGCACTATCTCATCGAGCAAGGGGAATTGTTTCATCAGCGCGTCCTGCATGGTCTGGATGATGATGCCAATGGTTTCCTCTTCATTCAGCGAGGGTAAGCCCAGGCTAATGGTTTGGCCAAATTGCTCTTTGAGTTTGACGAGATGTTCCAGGTCTTCAAACTCCTGGCTGCTGAACGTATTTTCGGCAAACCACTTATCCACCATCACCGAGGTAGGCGTGGCCGGTAGTGGGTCGGCCCGATCCCAATCGGTCAGCTTATCTAGAGGAGGCGGTTGATGCGTTTTGATGATGAGCAGGGGGGACACGTTGGCCCGTCGTAGCTGGCGCGCCAGTCGTGGCTGGCGTGCCACCGGCCCAATAGACTGGCCTGCGCCACCCGATGAGGCATCGGTCACGCCAATGATAGTCAGATCATACGCGGCGGCCCGTTCGATGATGGCCGGCCCAACATGGCCCTCAACCCGCAATTCCTGCTCAATTAATGGATTGCCCTGGCTGATACGGGCCATTTCGGCGTAGACTCGCTGGCTGGAAAGGTCCCGGTCATCGTCGGCGGCATAAAGCATGGTAATTTCGGCACCAGCGGCCTTGGCCAGCGATAAGGCCACTTCCAAGGCCAGTGGGGCTTCTTGACTTCCCCGGAGCGGCAATAAAATTTTGCGTAGCTGGGCGGGCGGGTTACCGCTGACCACCACAATGTGGCAATTCAAACTTCCCAACAACTTGCCAATTTTCATTCCAAATAAAGACCTGGCCCCACCGTGGGGCCAGGGGATGATAATTAAATTGGCCTGCTCTTTAGCCACTACCCTGGCCAGCGAGCGCCAGGGTTCATGTTCTACCCGTACACGAGGTTTGAAATATACGGATTCGCCGGCAAAGCGAGTACGCAAGCGATCCAGGGTTGCGCGAACGGCCTGAGCCTGCGCCGTACCGGTGCTCAACGATTCTCGGACGGACACCCGGACCATACCCACCAATACCACCCGGCTCCGATGAGAAAGAGCCAGATCAAGGGCCAACCGGGTACCCCACTCCCCCATCTTTTCATCAAAAATCGGCACAACAATTGTGTGTATCTGATGCTTTAAATTATCGCGGGGCATCAAAGTCACTTGGAATTCCTCGCCATTTCTTTTTTCGGCCATGTCCCCCTCCCCCTTGTTGAATCAATTTCCAGGCATCGCTCCTATGCAATTGCCATTAATTGGCATTTATGAGATAACTTCTTCCAATAGAGGTAAAATCCTTGTTTTGACAATTCCCCGCCAGGTAAACTGCTCGAGCACGCGGCGGCGGAGTTGAAAAGCCCGGTCGGCCTGCAAGGTTTCGATAATGGTGTGAGCAACCTGATCCGCCGGTGTATCAAGGGCAAAAAGCCTGGCCTCCGGTCCCGCACTCTCCCGGAAGGGCGGCAGATCGGTGGCAAAAATCGGCAATCGCGCCAGGCCAGCCTCCAAAATGGGTATCCCAAACCCCTCCTGCCGACTGGGGAAAAACAGGGCGTCAACAATTTGATACAAGTTTGCCAGGTCTTCGTTGAGCAGAATGATGGGGACTCCCTCCTCATAACGCAGTTGATACACAAAGTGAGCAGCATCGTGCAATTGAAGCTTATCGCGAAGCGCGAGCAGGTACTCCAGATAGACATCGTTGGTTGGGTTGTGAGGACCCGGCGGGCCGGTAATAATGAGGCGGGCGTCCCACCCGGACTGCTGGCGCACCGCAGCCAGCCATTCCAGCCCCAACTCGATATTTTTGCGCCGGGTAACGCGGGCCGGTAGCAGAAAAACGCAATCGGCACCAAGCAGGTCCCATCGATTAACCAAACTGGTCACGGTTTCATCGCAGCGATAGAATTCGGCCGGTTCGACGCCGGGGGACACCACGATGATGTCATTGAGCGGAAGCCCGTATAATTGGGCCAAATCATCCTGTTGGGCGTGTGAAACCGTTACGTGGCGCACATTTGGCCAGGGGTGTTTGAGCAATTCCCACGGCTCGCCGGGATGCAGTTCCGATTGGTATTGAGAACGCAGCCAGGCAAAATCGTGATGCCAGGCCACCCAGGGGGGACCTTCGCCATTACGGATTAAGTGATAAACCGCCGCAGTCAGAACAAGATTTTTGTGTAAGGTAAAAAAGTTGTGGCCAATCACCACGTCGCAATTACCAATGCTCTTCAGTAAGGCCTGTTTGGTTTGGGTTACCAAATCACCAAAATTAGCGGGAATGTTCCCGTCGGCCAAAGCGCGACCCACCTCCATAATGGCCGGGTGACGCGAGCCGAACAGGGCTTCCTGCCGGTAGTTGACCCCAGGCACAACCGCATCTCCCAGCCCGGCAGCGATGGTTACCTGGTGACCCAACACGGTAAGCGTGCGGGCGTGATGGAATATGGTCAATTCCACTCCACCAACAATGGGTGGGGCCGCATAATGGATAATTCCAACGTGCATAGATTATTCCCTCCCCAACAAACTTTATTGAAAATCACTGATGAGTTCTTTAAGCTTGCGTTCCAAAACTTCTAGCGAGAAATGCTCCTGGGCAATGGCATAATTCTTCTCGGCCATTACTTTCACCTGTTCGGGGTCTTTGAGCAATTCACGCGTGCGCTCTACCGCGTCATCATCTACAAAACCATCCAGTTCAACAAATTCAAAGCCCAGAGGCTCAATATCGGCATTATAAACCGGATAACGATTAACCACGGCCAATCGTTTAAAGTATACCAATTCTAACAAAGCATTGCCAAACCCTTCGTACATACTGGGGTAGGTAACCAAATCGGCATGCAAGTAGGCATCCCACAGCGAGTAAATTTTGTGGCCGTTGGCGCGAGATCGCTCTGCGCCGATCAGGTGGTCAATTAGGCGCAGGTCAACTTTCATCATCCCGGCCTCGCGTTTGAGCCAGCGCCAATATTCCAGGCCCTCATCGTGCGCCCGGTGGGTAATACACAAAGCAACGTTTGGTAATTCCAGGCGTCGTACTAACTCAATGGCCAGTTCGATGCCTTTGCGCTGGATTACCCGGGTGGGCTGCAAAAAAAAGTAGCCGTCGTTAGGAATGCCTAATGTCTGGCGAAAATCGGCATTGTAATTATCCAGACCCGGCGGCGGGGTGGCAAAATCATGTACATTGGGAATAACCACCGAGTCGATGCTCCGCCGCTGTTTCAGGCGCCGTTGGGCAATAGAGTTGATGGCTACGTGACGAATCGTCGGCAGTTTCGACGGAAAGGCGGTATCCAGTAAATCCAGGATGGCATTGCTCTGGTAACGCTGGCGCTCCCAATAAAAATCGTGGTGGTGAGCGATAGTATTAAGGCCCAACTCGGCAATTAAACCGGTGAGCGTGATTCCCAGGGGTAGATTCATGGGAATAGTCAATGCATTTTCAACCACAATCAGGTCGAGGCGATTCGATCGAATGAAATGGCGCAAGGGGGCGCGAATCTTGTCTGCCGAGGCGTAGATCTCATCGACCAGTTTTTCACCATCCTGCTTGGTGGCATTTTCGCCAAAAGCCCGCTGGCTGAAGGCGATGATCGACTGGTGATCAAAGTGCAACTGGGGGATGAGCATGCCGCCAGCCGCATAACCGCCCAACTCTCCGGCACAGAAGAACAGTTCGTGTCCCATCCGGCGCAATATTTTGCTCCACTTTTCGACTTCCAACGAAACACCATCTGTTCCGTTGAGACGGGTCGAGATAAAACCGATATGCATAGCAAAACTCCCATTTAAAACGTGTGATCGTTTTATAAACTATACGTGGATAACTGCACAACATGTAGTATACCACACTAGAATTATATACTCAGCTTAATATGCGGCAATTTGCATTTTTTAATGCAGGGTAAATAAAAATGAAATTGTCAGCCTGGTTGAGATGATCAAAGCTACGTATGATCTAGGCGCGGATAGCCAGGAGGCTGGCCAATTGCTTCGTCCGCTCATTTACATGTTGCGGTGGAAATCGGAATGACATTTTTAGGTAAATGTACAGAGCCTAGAATTTTTGTTCGATTGAAGACATATATCGAAATGTGATACAATTGAATAAACTATCCTTCCCACCCCAAGAAATTCAAATTACCTTTATCATTATTGCTGATAGCTACAACTGAATAATGCTTTTTAGCACAGGCAAAGTTAGGGTAGTCCTACTTAGTATCGATTACCCCACCCTCCTTAGAATACTGAGCTGCGGTATTAGTACCACTACTCTGATGGTGGCCTTTAGTCTCCAGTGAAGAATATGGGACTGAGCAAACGAGGAGACAAGGAGGTCGAAAATGAGACCCCCAAGTTTGTATTACCGTATAGCAATTGTGATAACGCTGGTAGCTGTGGGGCTGCCACAAAGCACGCCCATCTTCGTTAGAAATGTGCAAACCAGCGGCCCTATCATTTTCACCAAGTACGCCATGGATGGTATCTTTAATGGCGCAATTTCCGGATATGCCGCTGATGTAAACGACGATGGAGATGGGGATATCCCTGGTGCCGCCTACGATTCAGATGACACTATTTGGTGGGAGCAGGTAGAATTGCCATCCTCTCAGGTGGTGATCCAGGGGACAGCCAGCGTCACATTTCAAGATATCTTTAATGATTTTGATACAACCGAAGTACCCATAGTTGGCGCTCCTGTGTTTCTGGTAAGGAACGGTAGGGTTGTGACCACAATCACGACTCAAGCGGGGGGAGACTATCAATTCTCTCTAGAAAAACCAAATACTGGTGACAATTACCGAATCCGAGTAGAGCTAAAGGACAATAATCATATTCCTGCATTCTTTCAAGTTCGGTATGCTGCTATGGCCAATGCTCCTGTAGTTTATGCTGAGACTAAGGATTTTAAGCTCAGTACCATACATCCGGTCTATGTCAAAAGTGTGAACTTTTCATCAGATGACGTGCTTATGGATCCAAATATTCCTCTGTCCAGACTCACCGATACGGCCGTAATTTATTACCACATGCGCCAGGTGGTTGATTTTATCATCTCGCCATCACCTCACGGGTTGGGGGCAACGCTTGATTATTTATTGCCCGTGGATGTCTACAGTTTCGACGACGGGGGCGACGCATATTACCAATCAAGCGATTCCTCCATTCACATTGGTGGTGACAATCAGGTGTCTGATTTTAGCAGTGGGGATCGACCCATGAATCGTGAATGGCATGAAATGTTCCATCATTTGATGCAGGATACAATTGAGATACCTTCTGGCTTGATTGGAAATTGTAACCAGCCGGATTACCCGAATTCTTATTCTGCCGATTCCTGGCCTGAAGGGTGGGCTGAAGCATGGTCAGCTATTCTTCAGGAGCAGTTGGGGTATCCAGATGCTAAAAACCCTTTCACTTATCATTTTGGCTTGTTTTCAGAAGTATCGTTGGAACAAAACTACAGGGTATGGCACAATTTCGGAACCCAACGGGCATTTATTTGTGAGAACAAAACCGGCTCTTGGGAGGAGTTTACTGAGGAATTTGCTGTCGCGTCTCTAATTTGGGACCTCCATGACCGCGCCATAGATGCTAATGGATTATATGAAGATCACCTTAACCTATCTACCCAGAACCTCTGGAATGCTCTAACATCCCAAACGGCGAACAGCCTTAATAATGTAAGAGAACTGTACCAATCTCTACAAGTACAGGGGATTGGCAGCAGCGACTCGAATGGAAACGGTATATCTGACCTGGATGAAGTGTTCATTATGCACGGTTTTTACGCCGATAACGGGGACTATATATACCAGGCCAGTGAAGAGGTAGGCTGGTGAGGCAACCTGATAAGTCGTCAGGCTGTGTGAAAACGCATAGGGGTGTCGGTTGTGTATTTTAGGGGTGGTTTTAGCCTGTAAAAGTGGCCCAACGATGGCTTTTCGAGAAACTGGCCACAATTCCGGTTACAATGGAATATTGGTGCGCCTGTCAGTTTCTTTCGTGGAGAAATGCCACGGGGCAGGGGAAGTTGTGTTGTAGCATAGGCACTTGTAAGTGATAGGGGTCTTGTTGGTCCGGCGGTGGGTGAAATGCGGGTTAGGTTGCCCTGCATAGCAGAGCCGGTGTGGATAAAGCAAAAAATGAGAAGGACTGACTATTTCATCTGTTTTGTTAGAGAACTGCCGGTTAAAGTCATTTATGACGGAAATCAGGTACAAGTCTTGACATACGATTTCGAGACAGGTGATTTCATTCCGAATGTCACGAAGTGGACAACGCTCTACTTTAGCCATGATGCCATCGAACAAGTATCCGAAGATGAATTCGAAGATTACGTCGCAAAGTTGCGAGAGCTTTGTCATCTTGAAACTCCCCGGTATTACATCATAGACAAGAAACCCATCAAAGCTCTCCCCGTAAACGATCGTTATCCAGAGGTGCGAGAATTCAATTTCGAGACAGACGACTTTGATATCATTCGTTCTTATATTGATTTAGTGAAAATCCGATTGGGTGAAAATGGGCGAGTTTCACAAGATGAATTTGAGCATTACCTGGAGGAAATCAGAGTCTGGCGCGATCACCTCCAGGTTCCCAAGTATTACATTGTGAGCGGGCAGCCCATAAAAATCGTGCGTGCTGACGATGGTAAATTGAAGCTATTGGGGTACCTTGTGACACGTGACAGTTTTATCCCAAGTGGCTGGAAATGGCATTCCCTCCTTCCGCCCATAAATCCCGAATGGGTTTCCGAAGTATCGGAAAGTAAGTTCCAACAGCAAATTGAAGAAAACCGAACCGAATTTCAAGAATGGAGTCAAAGAAACAAAGCTTAATGAGTGGTCGCCTGACCAGCGCGTATAGCCGACCGCCCCTACGCACCGAGTTCAGAACTACTCTCGCGTGATCATCATCTTGCGGGATGCGAGCGTCGTTCGTCGCATGGCGCAAGGGAAATAAATAAGCTTTCAGCCTAAATGTACAACGAGTGAAAACAAAGGAAGCGGACCATGGATGTACCTCAAGCCTGTAATATCCTACTGATCGAGGACGTACCTTGTCATGCAGAATTAATTGAACTTGTTATATCCAAGCGATACCACGACACAATTAGCGTCGCTACAACTGGATTGCAGGGGATAGAATTGGCCCAACAAGCACCCCCTGATCTGGTGTTTATTCGGCTGATGTTGATGGATATGGATGGTTATGAAGTCTGTCGGCGGATCAAGGCGATTCCATCCTTGAGACAAGTTCCTGTACTCTTATTTGCCGCGATAAAACCCGATATGGTCTATCCTGAAGCCCGGCGTTGTGGGGCAGCAGGTTATTTGTCCCAACCTTACCTGGTTGATGACTTGTATGCGGCGCGGGATGCTCTCTTGTGTGGAGAAACTTATTATCCCCCACTATGAAGATTTCAGTTTCTTTCGTGGAGGAATACTCGCCTGGGCAGGGGATGCTGCATTCGACCGCCTGTCGCTCGGTTTTTCAAAGGTTCTGCACCCGCAAAGGAATTCGTAGTCTTGCTGGCCTGGCGATGGATGAAATGTGGGATTAGCGGGTCAGTTCTATCCAGCGACAAAACATGAAACAAGATGGCCGTTAAAACACCATTTACCCCCGATGATTTTGTAGCTATTCTCTCTCAGTATAATCTGGGAACCTATGCTCATTCAGAAGCCATCCAACGAGGCACGGTTCAAACAAACTATTGCTTACAGACCACTCAAGGCAAGTTTGTGTTTCGATATTATGAAACTCGATCCAGAGAATCGGTCTTATTTGAGAGCGATTTGCTGGCCTATCTTACAGAACGCCACTATCCTTGTCCAACTCAGGTCAAAAACACGCAGGGTGGATATGTCGGTATGTATCGCCATAAACCCTATATTATCTTTGAATTCCTCGACGGCCAGCCTCTGGAACATCCAAATGCCCATCATTGGCAGCAACTCATCCAAAAAGCCGCGGAATTGCAAAAGCTTACCAGGAATTATTGTTCACCGTATATCCGGTATCGCTGGAATTATGACCCTGACCTGTGTCACACCCTGGCCCGGGCAGAAGCCACGCGGGTCAACACGCAAAGCGCCCATGAGAAATTCATGTGGCTGGCGCGTGAGCTAACAGCCCTTGACCTCCCCCCGTCATTACCCAAGGGAATTTGTCATTGTGATTTTCACTTTTCAAATGTCCTCTTTCAAGGAGAGGAATTGGTGGCTTTGCTTGATTTCGACGATGCCAACTATACCTTTCTCCAGTTCGATCTGGTGGGATTGATTGAGTATTGGGCATGGGCTGATACTGCCGATATGCTCGATGTGAGGAAAGCTCGCGGCGTCGTGCAGGAGTATATGAAGCATCGCCCGCTATCGCTTGCTGAGCAGCAACATTTATATGATGTGTACAAGTTAAGCATTTTGTTTGATTGTGTGTGGTATTTTAGCCGGGGGGATGCCAATGATTTTCGCGAGAAGAGAAAAATCCAAGCCTTACAAAGCTTGGGAAGACAGCAATTCTTCGGTGAGATTTTTCATAAATAGCGAACTTCTCCTCAAATCCACCCAAATTTTTTGCGCAAATTTGACCTTCCAAAACGTTTTGATTATACTAAAAGTGTATCCAAAACGTTTTGGATGACCGTTCAGTCTTCATCCCTAATTCCCCTAGTTCTTTCAAGAGACACCCGCATAAATTAAGTTGGACGATTGTTTATCATGGCGATTACACTCAAAGATATTGCCAGACGCGTCGGTAAATCGGTAACGACGGTTTCGCGGGCGCTGGCCGGTTACGATGATGTCAGCCAGATCACTCGTGAAGAAGTGAGACGAGTTGCCCAGGAATTGGGTTATGAGCCAAACATCACAGCGCGACAACTTCAAAAACGTCGCACCGACACCCTGGCTCTCATTCTCCCTACCTTTGACCCCCGCTTTTCCGATCCTTTCTTCAGTGAGTTTCTGGCTGGCGTTGGTAATGAAGCAGCCCGAGAGGGATTCGATTTATTGGTCTCCACCCACGCCCCTGGCAATAAAGAAGACGAAGCTTATTTGAAGTACATTCGCAGTCGCCGCGTTGACGGTTTTGTTATTGTTCGCACCCGGCGACAAGATGCCCGCATCGCGACGCTGTTGGAAAACAATTACCCTTTCGCCGTTTTTGGACGAACAGAAAACTCTAACGACTTTCCGCTGGTGGACGTGGATAGTGAGGCAGGTATCGGAATGGTCGTCAACCATCTGATCGAACTCGGCCATACTCGCCTGGCTTTCATTGCAGCTCCCCCAAATCTCATGTTGAGCCATTACCGACTTAAGGGATTTATCAATACGCTGGCCCTTCATGGGCTGCCGGTAGACCCCGACTTAATCATTGAAGGCGATCTAACGCAGCGGGCCGGTCGAGAAGCCGGAAAACATTTGCTGGAGATAGCCAATCCTCCTACAGCGATTGTTGCCAGTAACGATTTGATGGCACTTGGAGCAACTGCAACTGCCCAAGAGCTTGGCCTGGTGGTGGGACAAGACATTAGCATAACCGGTTTTGACGACATTCCTCTGGCCGAACACGCCCACCCTCCCCTGACAACTATTAATCAGCCCATCTATGATATTGGCACCATCGTGTGCCAGATGTTGACAAAAGTGATCAGGGGAGAAGCATTGCCAACACCGCAAATCATCTTGCAGCCATCGCTGGTTGTTCGCCGATCCAGTGGCCATAAGCCTCATTAAATGAAAGGGGGTGATGACACCCTAAAATCCGTATCAACCGCAATGCAATTTGTGTGTGTAGTTCAGGCAAAAAGACAGAACAAAGATTTGAAATGGAGGCTAAATAATGTCCCGTAAATTTTTTGTCGCAGTAATCCTGTTGGTGATATTCAGTTTTGCCGCCACGTCCGGTTATGCCCAAGAAGTGAGTTGTACCGACACCTACACCGTGCAGGCCGACGATTGGCTATCAAAGCTGGCAGATCGTTTCTTTGGAACCTATCTGGCCTACCCGGCCATTGTTGACGCCACAAATGCAATGGCCAATCAAGATCCAAGTTACACTATCATCCAGAACCCCGACGAGATTGAAATTGGTCAGCAGTTGTGTATTCCCTCTAAGGAAGATGCAGAAGCATTTCTAAAACCACAGGCCGCCGAGGGTAAAGTATTGGTTGAGTTTTGGACCACCGACAACGAGGAAGAACGGGTTAAGGTGTATGAAGAAGTGGCGGCCCGTTATATGGCCCAGAATCCCAACGTTGAAGTGAAAATTGTGCCCATTCAAGAGGCGGGGGTATCGCAACGAATTGCGGTAGCCGTGGCCGCCAATCGTATGCCCGACATCGTCCGCATGGGGATTGAACGCGTGGCGGCCTTCTCGGCTGATGGTATTCTTGATGAAAGCGCAGCCACCGCCGTCATCAACAGTATCGGCGTAGACGATTTCCGCGAGGGTCCGCTGAAAATGGTCACCAACCCGACCACCGGTCAATATGCTGCCGTACCCTTTGACGGCTGGATTCAAGCCATGTGGTATCGTAAAGACTTGTTTGACAAGCTGGGGCTGGCCGCTCCCACCAACTGGGATGCTATCAGCGCGGCCAACTGTGGTGTTGTGGGCCAGGATAATTTCCTCTATGGCGTCACCCTGGGCACCGACCCCGGCCAGAACTATGGGCATCAAGTGTTTGAGCAGGTGGCCATGTCTAACAACGCCTGGCCGTTTGATGAAGATGGCAACGTGACCATGAATACACCCGAGATGATCGCTGCGCTAGAGTTCTATACCAGCCTGCAAGACTGTGCTACCCCTGGTCCGCAATACTGGCGCGGTGCCCGCGAGGCTTACGAATATGACCAGTCAGCCATGCTCTTCTACTCAACCTACATCATGGACGACCTGGTTGATGGTTCTGGTTTGGAGAGTGGTGGAAACGTACAGCTTCCCACGCCCGACCTGGCCCAGCGCACCGGCTTTGCCCCCATGATGGCCGGCCCCAATGGCTCGGCCTCGTACGGACAGTTGGTTACTTTGGGTATTATGAAAGGGGCTGACCCTGCCGCCCAGGATGTGATTAAGTTCTTCCTGACCGATGGGTATCAGGAGGTACTGGCGTTGGCCCCGTTTGGCAAAGTTCCTGTGCTCAAAAGTGCGGTTGACGGCTGGAAGGGCAGCAGCGAGTACTTTGCCAACTACTCACCCGAAACTCTAGACCAGATTGCCAATGGTTACGACACCATGCAACGCTGGCTCTTCCGCCCGGATTACGATGCCACCGAGCGGGCCGTAATTGGCGACATTGAAGGCCGCCTCCTCATTCCGCAGGTAGCCAGCAAGATCGCCCTCGAAGGCTCAATGACACCGGAAACGGGCGCGCAATTCTTGCAAGAGCAAGTAGAGGCACTCCTGGCCGAGCGACAGCAATAAACCTGAAACAAGCCAAGTAAAGCAAACTCCCGCCGTAATGGCGGGAGTTTATCCTTTTGCAGGGGAGGCAGAATGACTACAACTCACGCACCGACAACAAAATCTTTAACCTCACGATTCAATCGTATTTTCAGTAATTCAATGGGAGCCAAAGAGACTCGCCTGGCCTGGTTGCTGATTGGCCCCACGGTTTTTATTGTATTGGGCCTGGTGCTCTTTCCCGCTGTGTTCAGCATTTGGATCAGTTTCCACGATGTGGGATTGGATAACCTTAACAACGTGTTTAATGCTCCCTTTATGGGTTTAAGAAACTACACCAGCGTATTTAACGATTTTGCCTTTAAATACAACAGCCCCACCAATATGGGCGCTGCCCTCACCAGTATCGTCTATTCTTTTTTGGGAACCATCCTCAGTTTGCTCATCGGGCTGGGGGCGGCTCTGTTGCTTAATCAGCCATTCCGTGGCAGAGGCGTATCGCGGGCGGCATTCCTCTTTCCCTACGTCGCCCCCATTGTCAGCGTTGCTTTTGTCTGGCGTTGGATGCTCGACCCTAAACCCTCCGGGGTGATAAATTACTTTTTGATGAATCTCGGCATCATTGATCGACCTATTCCCTATTTGGCCCAGCCGGGCTGGGCCTTGCTGCTGGTGATTGTTTTTGACGGCTGGCGTTATTTCCCCTTTGCGATGTTAATGATTCTGGCCCGGCTGCAAGCCATCGACAAAACGCTATACGAAGCGGCCCGAGTGGATGGCGCCAATGTAGGCCAGAGTTTTTGGAACATCACTCTTCCGGAACTCCGCTATGTCTTGGGCGCCCTGTTTCTACTCCGTTTAATCTGGACCTTCAACAAGTTCGACGATATCTTCTTACTGACCGGTGGTGGTTTTGGCACTAAAGTGCTGCCGATTCTAACCTATGAGTTCAGTTTTAACCTGTTCAACTTTGGCAAAGGCGCTGCTACTTCCATGATCTTGCTGGTAATCTTGATAGTTTTCTTAATATTTTACTCTCGCTTTGTGATGCGCACCACAGATGAATAGTAGGCAAGGAGGAAAAGATGACAACCCCCATACATCCCGATAAAGCATCCTTTATGGACCATTTGGCCCGACGTATGACCTGGCCGCGATTCTTTTTTTGGCTGGGGCTATTTATTTTTTGGGTGATGGTGATTTTTCCTTTTTATTGGATGATCAGCTCATCCTTTAAAACCGGTGCGGAGATTGCGGCGCGTGAACCGACGTTTATCCCGTCTGAGTTGCGGCCAGATGCCTACCTGGAACTTTTCGACCCCACCCTGGAATACCTGGAATATAACTGGAATCACATCTGGTATCGTCTATTAGGTGGCTATACCGTTGAATACGACACGCTTCGAGATCGTTTTCAGGATTTTGGCATTAACGCCATCAACAGTCTGGTCGTAGCTGTCCCTACGTCGCTGATTGCCGTGATTCTGTCGATGTTGGGGGCCTATGCCATCGCCCGGTTAAAGTTCCGGGGCAAGGATTTTATGCTCAATTCCATCTTGCTAATTTACCTCTTCCCCGGTGTCTTGCTCATTATTCCCCTCTTTGCCATGTTATCGCAATTTAGCCAATGGCTGGGCTTATTTGACGTGCAAGACAATCTGGGGGTTTTGATAGTTACCTATCTGGCTACCACCTTGCCGGTGGCGCTTTATATGCTGGCCAACTATTTCCGCACCATCCCCGATGAAATTGAACAGGCCGCGCTGATTGACGGCTGCACCCGTCTGGGCGTTATCTGGCGGGTGACGATGCCCCTGTCGGTCCCGGCCCTGATTTCGGTAGGCATCTATACCTTTATGATTGCCTGGAACGAGTTTCTCTACGCTCTGGTATTTTTGAATGACCGTGCTATGTTCACTATGCCCATCAAAATTAACGCCATCTTCACCGATCCCAGTCCCCGCATGGAGGTGGTCATGGCCGCCTCGGTAATTATGAGCGTGCCGGTGATGATCTTATTCCTGGCTATGGAGCGTTATTTGGCCGAGGGATTATCTGCGGGAGGGGTGAAAGGATAGTTGTTGAATACGTTTTTGTATCCTCTCAATATTTTGGGATAGGGACAGAACAATACTCTGTCTCTACCGAGTAAATACATGAATTCACCCCTATTTATTGAGAAGATACTTTAAATTTAACTCACCCAAATAAAAAAGTGCGCTGCAAAAATACAACGCACTTTTTGTATTTGAGCCTCAGACCCTAGGCAACAACAACGTCTTGCGCTTGAGGGCCTTTTTGTCCTTGAACAACGGTAAACTCTACCCGCTGTCCTTCTTCCAAAGAGCGATATCCGCTACCATTAATAGCACTGTAGTGAACAAAAACATCGTTACCACTATCGCGTTCAATAAAACCAAAACCTTTGGTAGCATTGAACCACTTGACAGTGCCAAGCTCGCGATCTTCCACGGTTAAGGAACCTCCTTTCTATAAAAAATTGGGTCTTGCTAGAGGTTCCAAATCAATTTCAGATCGAAGCTCTTACTTTAGACCAGAACAACTACTAACAACAAAGAAAACGGTAGCATAATATCAAACGAGTGTCAAATTATGATGGCAAAAATTTCACCTGATCTTTTTCAAAATTTAAAGTTACTGAAGCGGTGTTTTCAGGCGTCGGTTCATCAAAGCAAGCACTTCGTCCGCGCTCTCCTCAATGGGTTTATCGGTGACATCCACAATGGCAAAGCCATTGTGCCGGTATAAGTGGCGGGCGGCCTCGATTTCTTCGTAAAGTTCGTTGGGGTCGGTATAGGCCGAATTACCGGGTACGCCCAACCGGCGTTGGCGTTGCTGGCGATGTGAGAGTAATTGACCTGGATCAATAAGCAAGCCCACCACCCGCCGACGGTCCAACTGCAATAATTTCGGCGACGGCGGCACATTTCGCACCAAAGGCACGTTGGCGACCTTCCAACCGCGCACGGCCAGATACATACTCAGCGGGGTTTTGCCGGTGCGTGATACCCCCACTAGCACAATCTCGGCCTGGGACCATTCGTCGGGTTTAAGTCCGTCATCATGTTTCATGGTAAATTCAATCGCTTCGACGCGATCAAAGTAGGCTTGTCGCAGTTCCCGGTACAAGCCGGGCTGGCCGCGAGGCTCCTGGCCCGATACATTGGCCAGGTGGGAAAGCAATCGGCCGATGGGGTCAATGGCCACAATATTTTTGTTGCGGGTCAGCCGGATCATGGCCTGGCGCAGGTCCACATCAACCAGGGTGTGGATAATGGTTCCACCGGTACTTGCCGCCTGTTCCACCACCGCTTCGATCTGCTCTACCTGGCGCACGTGGGGTACAATGATAATCTGCATGTCGGTATGCTCAAATTGGGCCAGCGCGGTACGGGCCAGTTGCTCGCCGCTGGCTCCCACGCCGCCAGAGACAACATAGATGGGGGGGCAACATTTCTCTGTCGGTTTCATTCCCTTTCTCCCAAAACGGTAACTGCTCAAGCGATAGCCGTTCACAAGAAACCATACTTTTTCGAGAGGAAAACTTGTCCGGAGGTGATACCATCCCCCTTGTCAATTATACCATATTCTGGACTAGCGCCGATAGTCTTTTGGCTAAGCAGGTGAGAAGTGAGCGCCAATGCTGTGTGGTTTTGCCCAAGATGCTCCGCCAGGTATAATGCGAGGACATCAGAAGTCAGGCCAGAAACCTGCCAATGATAATCCCAGGAATATAGAGGAAAGAAATGCATGCCAAAATTAGAAAGCTTCAAGCGCAAACCCGCGCTTTGGAACCCGAGGCCGCCGAACGTGCGGCCTTATTGGATAAGGTCAGGCTATATGGCGAAAGTTTTTTGATGAACCTGGCCCAACGTCCGGCTTACCTGCCCACCGAGGATGAAGGCGTGGGCCTATACGGCTCACCCATTTCGGATAATCCGATTGACCTGGACACGGCGTTAGATTTGTTGGCGCATAATGTGGATCGACCAGGCATCAATCCGGCTTCGCCCGGTGCGTTTGGCTACATTCCCGGTGGAGGGTTATATGTTGCGGCCCTGGGCGATTATCTGGCCGCCATCTCCAATCGTTATGCCGGGTTATATTATGCCTCGCCCGGTGCGGTACGGATGGAACAAATGGTGCTGAAGTGGCTGGCCAGTGAGGTTGGCTATCCCGAGAGTGCCACCGGCAACCTGACTTCGGGGGGAAGTATTGCTAATCTGGCCGGAATTGTCACCGCCAGAGAAGCGCACAACGTGCGAGCCAGAGATGTGGAACGATCGGTAGTGTATTTGTCCAGGCAGACCCATCACTCGGTGGATAAGGCCTTACGTATTGCCGGTCTGAGAGAGTGCGTCAAACGGTATATTCCGCTGGATGATCGTTATCGGATGCGGGCCGAGGCCCTGGAAGAAAGTATTTTGAACGATAAAAAAGCAGGGCTGAACCCCTGGCTCATTATTGCCTCCGCCGGTACCACCGACGTGGGCGCGGTTGATCCCCTGGTAGATGTGGCCGACCTGGTTCGCACCCACCAACTGTGGCTTCACACCGACGGCGCTTACGGGGGAATTTTTGTGTTATGCGCGGAAGGACGAAAGGTCCTGCACGGCCTTGATCAAGCCAATTCGTTGGTTATTGATCCTCACAAGGGGTTGTTTTTACCCTACGGTACCGGCGCGGTGTTGGTCAGGGAGGGACGTCAGCTTCTTGAGGCGCATTATTACCACAACGTGCCCTACTTGCAAGACGCCGAGATGGCCCAAACCGAACTCTCGCCCGCCGATCTCTCCCCGGAATTGACCAGGCATTTCCGGGGCCTGCGGCTGTGGCTGGCGCTGAAGCTGGCCGGGGTCGCTCCGTTTCGGGCAGCTCTGGAAGAAAAAATTCTCCTGGCCCGTTATTTTCACAAGAAGATTCAGACGATCGCTGGTTTTGAGGTTGGACCTTACCCCGACCTGTCCGTTGCCACCTACCGCTATGTTCCCAAACGGGGCGATGTTAATGCCTTCAACCAAAAGCTGGCCCAGGCCGTTCAGTATGACGGCCGGGTTTTCATCTCTTCAACCATGCTCAACGGCAAATTCACCCTGCGCCTGGCCGTGCTGTGTTTTCGTTCTCACCTGGATGAGGTTGACCGGGTTATTGAGGTGCTACAAGAGAAAGTAAGAGAGTTGGAAGAATGAGACCTTTGCTAAAAAACACTCCAATCTACGAACAAATTTACGCTGTGGTGCGCCAGATTCCACCGGGACAGGTGGCCACGTATGGTCAGGTGGCGGCCATTGTAGGGGGGTGTACGGCGCGAATGGTCGGTTATGCTATGGCGGCCCTGCCTTATGACACAGACGTGCCCTGGCAACGGGTCATCAATCGCCAGGGCAAGGTTAGCCCGCGCAGCAGCGGCCACGGCAGCGCCGTACAACGGCAGATATTGGAAGCGGAAGGCATCCGCTTCGACCGGCAGGGCCGGGTGGATTTTGAACAGGTCGGCTGGCCCGGCCCCGATTGGGCCTGGTTAGAACGGCATGGATTTCACCCTATGCCGCCACTAATCTAAAGATTAGGACTTACGCAGTTCATGTCATTTCGAGGAGCTTGCGACGAGAAATCCATGAAAAGGCCGCTTGCAAGACACCTATTTAGGGATTTCTCGCTCCTTTCGTCGCTCGAAATGACATATAAACCACCAACTGCGTAAGTCCTAAGATGTTAGTTGATCTTCTTCCAGGCGCGGGCCAGGATTTTAGCAATGGGGTCGAGCACGTCGTCGTCGGTCCAGTACTCTAAATGAGAGAGAGGCGACCAACTGGTCAGGAACGACCCGACATTGACTTCTACATCCTTTTTGACAACTTTTCGGTACTCGTCGTTTAACGTGCGCAGAGGAAACCCAATCACGTCGTCGGCATCGTAAAAGTTAACCCACTCGCCATTAAGATCCGGGTGATACTTGGCCAGATGTGGTGAAGGCACACTGATGGGCCTGCCAAAGTCTGAGTAGCGCAAAGACCAAAGGGCAATGGGACTACCAAGCGTGTAAAAAAAGGCCAGCGTTTCGCCCATTTCAAGGGGGGTTTGCTGGTGATGCATTTGCACTGATTCCGGCAAAAAATCGTACCCCTTTTGCAGGTCATACAAATAATTACTGGCAATCACAGTGCCCAAGCTGTGAGCGATGACACACAGCGGCGCGTTTGGCCCAACCTTATCGGCCAGGTTTCTGAAGCCACGGGCCACTACACCGTGAACCGCCTCGTAAACGGCTCGTTCGCGGGGGAGGGGTTGGTAAGCCAGGGCGTCGGCCCCAAATTCCACCATAAATTGACGCAACTTAATAAAGTCAAGAACACTGCCCCGGCTCAGCCGTTTCCAGAGTAGATCCTCCAAGTCTTGCATGACCGGCGCCCAATGGATCGGCTCTATCACTAGCTGGGTGTGGGGATTGAGAATTTTACCAGACAACTGGTTGGCAAACTTTTCAGTGAGCTTGGCCATCAACTCATCAGCAAAATTCGGGTTTTGTTTGCCAATACCGTGCACCACCGCCACGGCAATCCGGTTGGTACCAACCGCTTCCTCATTTTGTAACATAGAATGCCTCCTTAGAAATTTTTACAGCTTTAATGGGACAAGTGTCCGGTAGATGCCGAAAAGCGCATAAAATACACAATACCCAACGGAGTAGGCTATCCAAAATCGACTGGTGACCGGATAGAGCCACAGCAAACCTGCCGCGGCGACGCCCCAAAGGATGGAGGCCAGTACAAAAGCGACTCTTGGCCAGTGACTCCGGAACAGGTAATCGGGGCGTGAAGGATAGGCATACTTGATGGGCACAAAGACCATGATTGCCAACAAGATGATAATCGCCAGGTTGACCCCAGGTGAGAGTTGCCAGAGGAACAAGTAGAATACCACAATGTTCCAATAACTGGGGAAGCCGGTAAAAAAGTGGTCCTCTGTTTTGGCCTGGGTTTGGCTGAATTGAAAGGCCGAGGCCAAAACGATGGCCCCAGCGCCAACAAACGCCCAGTAATTTGCCGGAAGAAGGTCGCTGACCAACAAAAAGAAAGCCGGAACCATTACGTAATTGAAATAATCCAGCAAATTATCCATGAGGGCGCCATCAATTTGAGGAGCGGTTACTTCTACCTGAGCCAGTCGGGCCAGTACGCCATCTGCCGAATCGACAAGGATGGCAAAACCCATAAACCAGAAAGCGAGGATGAACTTCTCCTGGTGAAGGGCATACACCGCCGCCAGACCAAACACCGCACCGCTTGCCGTAAACAGGTGAACCAGCCAACCAAAGACACGTTGCGGCCAGGTGATGGAAGACGTCGACTCGGTCATCATCAAATACCCTACTCTTGTTGAAGGTCTTGCTCGTTGTCAGGCCAGACCTGATGGGGGCAGGTCATCTTGCGGACTGAATTGAGATGAATAAACAGCGTTTCCGGTGGCTCCTCATGACTTTCGGGATCTGTTAAAGAGCCAAATTCAAGCACTAATTCTTCAACATCGTGGTCCCAGATTGCATTGATAATAGTAAGTCCGTTGAGGGTGTCCAAAAGTTCGTTATTATCATCGGCATGCAAAGATTGGCCGCAGTCGGGGCACAGCAGGGGAAGCGTGTGCCCGTTGTTGAAGATCAGGGTCAACACCGGCTCGGTGATGAGATCCGTCACATAAGCGTCGCCCAGATGTTGGTGCAGGTATTCTGATACGCAGGTAAAATCGCCATCCAGAAGAATCATCGGTGAATCATCGTGGGAGCAAAAGACAAGTCCTTCCAGGGGATAATGCCAGGGAGTTGGCGAGGCAGGCGAAGACTCAGACATTAACGAAAAATCTTCATCTTCATCCTCATCTCTGGCTTCGTCTTCTTCCCCATCGGGCCAGGGGCCATCATAGTCGGAAGGGATAGCTTCGTCGGGAACTACGTCAACCATACTGTTGCGCAGCATATAGAGCATATTTACCAAAAACTGCTCGGCACCTTCCTCCTTAATTATTTGGGCTGCGGTTCGAATCCATACCTCATCGGAAACAACCCGTTCGTAAGGCGGCACACCCACATAAACGGGGTTGCACACCATCCCCCGAATCCCTGCTTCGCTCATTTTGTCTGGGTCGGTAACATATTTGGCCGTGCGACGGGGTAAAGGCAATGAGTTAAAGTTGTCACTCATTAAAATTCTCCTTTGGCTGAACAACATATTTTTAATCACCCGTTGGTAACGTAACAAAAACGCCGGGGGAGTTTGGCAGATAGGGATATTTTCTGGTCTGGATGTATTATAGACGAACCTGATGAGTTTTGACAACCAAAACCAGCGATATAGGAACGTTATTTGAATGTCCCTGCATTACCAAATGAGTAATTTATCGACCCTATTGCCCAGGTCGACATTCATATATCTGTTTGGAAGTTTGTCCCAACCCAGACTATAATAGTACTGGTTGCTTTGGGCTATTGACCTTGTTGGCGGTCTGTGTAAAAATTAAGATGATTTGGTCTAATCCTTAAAGCAATCATCAATACTTCTACATAGGACAACACACAACATGAGTTCCGCAAAGCCGGATTTATATTTCCACCATGCCGGACTGACCGATACAGGCTTGCTACGTAGTCACAATGAAGATGCCCTCAAACTTCCCGTGGATGTCGACGCCGATACGTTGGCTCAAAAGGGATACTTCTTTGTGCTGGCCGACGGAATGGGCGGGCATCAAAAGGGTGAAGTTGCTTCTGCCGTGACTATCGAAACGACTCACCAGGAGTATTACGCCTCGGTTGATTCTTTGGATAGGGTCAATCCGGCAGACGCCATTATCAAGGCTATGACTGCGGCCATTGAAAAAGCCAATGATCAGGTGCTCCATGCAACCGAAGGCGGCGGGACCACGGTGGTCGCGGCGACGCTTTACAATAGCGTGTTGGTGGTAATGAACATCGGCGACTCGCGGGCATACCTGCTCCGTAACAACGAGTTGAATCTCATCAGCCGGGACCATTCCCTGGTTTTTCGGCTGCGCGAGATGGGCAAAATAACCGAAGAAGAAGCCCTGAACCACCCTCGTCAAAATGTGCTCTACCAGGCGTTAGGGCAGGGGGACGATTTGGAGATTCACGTTTTTACCGACAAGCTCCAACTGGGCGATACCATTATTTTATGCAGCGATGGCCTGTGGGGACCGGTGGGCGACGAGGCGATAAAAGAAATCCTGCGGTCGCCGGTATCACCGCGCGAGGCGACCCGACAGTTGGTTGATATGGCTAACGCCGCTGGCGGCCCCGATAATATCACCACGATCGTCATCAGAGTATGTGATGAGGAATCTCCAGCCGATAACTGTCTCCCCGAGGTTGAAGCCGCTCGCCCGCCTGCCGCTGCCGACGACACCCTACCCTTTCTTGAAGTACGTCCCAAACCTCACACCTTACCCGAAGGAAAATTCTACGTGGTCAAAGATTAAATTATGATCAATTTTGCCGAAGTTGAAAAATCAGTTGGAGAACTCAAAAAACAACTCGCCCGGAATGAGATTGACGAGGAGACTCTTGAGAAACATCTGGTGGAGATGATTGATCTGGCCGAAGATGGTTACTACTGGATGTTTGGCCACGAAAGCGGGCGATGGTATCGCCACGACGGCAAACAGTGGGTGCCCGACCATCCCGGCGAGATGTTTGTCCCACTCACCGAGATTGATGAGGCTGAAGAGAAGCTGGACGCCAAATGGCAATCGGTCAATTGGCGGTGGTTTGTGTTCAGCCTGGCAGTAATAGGCGTCATCGGGATAATTGTCTATTTCTCTGCGTTGTAAATTTTCCTTTCACTGTTGACGGTCAATCCGAATAAATCCCTGATCCGGCCCCAACTGGTCAAATTGAGCTTTGAGCATATCTCGCTCCACTGTTTTGCGGGCAATTTTGCGTTCCACGTCGGCGGCTGTTTCGGCCAGCAAATCACGCCCCTGCCGCTGGGCCAGTTTCACCTCGATGCTAAGCTCGACGCTGGGGCGATAACGCAGGTTGCGTAACTCTTGTTGAATTTCTCGTAAACGGCGCTGGCAGCGGTCCAGCTCGGCTTGCAGGGCCTGCGCCAGTTGGGCTTCGGTTTGAGCCGATTGAGCGCGTCCGGTGTGGATAGCCGTGTCCGCCGCCTCGGCCAGAGCCACGAGTTCAACCAGACTGCGGGCCGCATAGGCATCGTTAATCGCGGCCATTTTTGCCGTACGATGGGCCCGGTCTGTTTCATCTACCGCCAGATCGGGATGAAAACGGCGGGCCAGTTGGCGATACAGGCGTTTGATCTCAGCCTCGCTGACAGAATCGAGTGGTTTGGGCGGTGGCGTGGGAGCCGAGGCAGGCGGAGTTTCCCAGGCGCGGCGGTACTGGGTGTCAACCGGGATATGAGCCTGGCCAAAAACCTCTTTGCTGCGGATAATCTGGATGCGTTCGGTGTACCACTGAATCTCTTTCTCCAATGCCGCCAGAGCGTCATACAAATAGCCAACTCTGGCTTCGAATTCAAACTCAAAGGCGTTTACCTCGGCCAGCCGGTCGGCCAATTCTGCTTCCGCCTCGATCAGTTGGTGGTGAGCCTGGGCCAATTCGGCCCGCAGACGGTCGATTTGTTCAGCCATTATCTCGCCCAGGTCAGGTAAGAGGCACTTCCCGGCCCTGTTCCGCCGACTGGTACACGGCTTCGATGATTTTCATAATCACCAAACCCTGTTCGGCAGTGGCGGTGGGAGGGGTATCCTCTTTAATGCATTTGATGAACTCAGCAACAGCATAATCGTGGTCGGAACGCGCGCCCTTGACCGCAGGCCGGGTAAGCACCGGCACGCCAACTTCTTCAAAATACCAGGTCAGGGTGTTTTCAGAAGCATAGTTGGCCACATATAGCTCAACCGCGCCCTCGGTGCCCATCAGGGTGATAAAAAAGTCGTCTAACCCTGGCCTGGCGTGCGAAGCCCAACTGGTCTCCAGGGTAAAGGTCATCTTATCGGCCAGGCGAATGAAGGCAATGGCCGAGTCTTCCACATTAAAGGCGCCCTGAGGTGGCCGACGCGAAAGCCACGTTTTGGCGTGGCACGGGCCAAAATTGGCCTGGACGCTGGCGCTCACGGTGAGAGGCGGGGGATAATCTAACAGCCACATCACCGAATCGAGCATGTGAACGCCCAGGTCGATTAAAGGGCCGCCTCCGGCCATGTCTTTATTACTAAACCAGCCGCCGGGAATGCCTGTTTCACGCAGCCAGCCTGCTTTTATCTGGTAAATCTTGCCCAAGCGGTTTTTAGCCAGGAGTTGTTTTATCCACCACACATCACGCCGGTAACGACGATTGAAACAGATCATAAATTTGGTCGTAGCTTTGGCGGCGGCTTCGACAATTTTTTGGGCCGAAGCCACATTTTCGGCCAGGGGTTTTTCGCAAAGCACGTGCAGTCCAGCCTCAAGCGCGGCCAGGGCAGTTGGCGCGTGCAGGTTGTTGGGCACACAAATACTGACCGCCTGAACTTCGCCGGAAGTGAAAAGCGCCTCAGCATCGGTATATCTCAGGGGAATGCTGAATTGGTTGCCAAGCTCGGTCAGGCGTTCTTCGTTGATGTCGCACAGGGCCACAATTTCAACCTCTTTGCCCAGAGCCTGGTAACCGTGCAAATGAAGATGGCCGACGCCACCGCCAACAACGCCTACTCTGATGGGGACATGATTCATGGACTGTCTCCTGGTTCGTTTTGTAGATGTTGCGATCCGGATTAAATCAGGCAGGCATCATACACCCACTCGACCCAAACGGGCAAAACAAAGGGACGATGGAACGATTTTGACCATCAATATAGTACTATTGGGGGATAAAGGTACTGCTTGACCCAATCTCTTGAACCTGATATACTTTCTACACATACCCAGTCAAATAACTCATTCGAATTGGGAGGTTCGAGAAATGGGACAACTAAAAGAACTCACGCTTCGTATGGCACAAGCAGTTGTTAACAACGCCGACCAGGTCAAAGTTGAGGAGGTGGAAGGTTCTTCCATGATTGTGCTTGAACTCAAAGTTGACCCCGATGATATGGGCCGAATCATCGGGAAGGACGGCCGAGTGGCAAACGCAATGCGGACCTTATTGCGTACCAGCGCCGCCAAAGATGGCAAGCGCGTCAATCTGGAAATTGTCTAAGATACAAAGTGGCCGCTACAAAAAAAGTAGCTGCAAACAGAATAGTCAAAAGCAAAAAACCCCTCCACTGGAGGGGTTTTTTGGGGCGAAAACTGGAGCTATCTGAGCCTCATAAAATTCCTCATCTTCCACGCCTGGTGGCAATGGCCAGGGCCAGTTCCTCCGGCTTTTGCGAGCCGATCATGATTTTTTGGCCGTCGATTAATTCCAATTCCACACCTTTGTTGCCACTCACATTATAAGCCCGATGTTTGCCCCAGCCGCGAATACCCCAGCCGCCGTATTCCCTGATGGGGCGGTAGGTACGGGTCTGGTAATGTTTGATGTTAGCCAGGGGAATCTGGCGGCTGATAAAGGGCACATAACGCAAGTAAAGGTGGTTGTCTTTCACCTCAACAATGAGTTTGGAGGTGAACCACAATACCGGCAACCCAATACCCAGCAACAGCCACAGCAGGGTAATGACCCAATTGGGGGACGGTTTGTTGCCAAAAGGACGGCCATAGATAATTTGCTGGATAAAACCATACCAGGGGATGATGGTTGCCCCCAGGATAATGAGCGTAGCCCACCAAAGTTGGCTTATTTTTTGTACTTCTCTAAAAACAATGCTTTCCATATCTTGCTCTGCCTCGCTATGACAAGTTGACCCGGTAGGTTGAAGTATACACCAGTTTTGGGAGAACTACAATGACGGCGCAAGGAGCAAAAAGTTGATGATGTACTCCAAAGCAATTCTGGTGTAAAATGGGGTCAGTTTGCTATTGGTGGAGGCTTATCACGATGAAAGTTTCAGTTCAAAGCAGAATTTTTTTCTACATCCTTCTGGTAGTTGTATTTTGGGTAACGTATATATTGCTTAAACCCTACCTGGGGGTGGTGGTCTTTTCGGTTATCACGGTGGTCATTTTTAAACCGGTTTACGATCTGATTTTAAGATGCGTTGGCGGGCACAAAGGCTTAGCTACAACTTTAACCATTATCGGTGTTCTTCTGGCGGTGCTGGTTCCGGCCTTGATTGTGATTAATATTACGCTCAATCAGGCTTCGCTACTGGTACAGGATGTGTCATCGTTTGTCTCTGGTCATAATACCAACTTCGGAGTGATTATTGACCGAATTAATGAGATTATTGTGCTGGTTCCATTTGCCGAGGATTACCAGATTAGTGAAGAGAGTATCCGCCAGGCGCTCCGCAATATTGCCGGGCCGGTGACCAATTTTGTGGCCAACCAGGCGATCTCCCTCGGAGGCGCGTCGGTGGAGTGGATTACCGATGTCATCATTTTTCTAACCATCGTAGGCACGCTGTTCCCTACTTACGAAAAGGCAGCCCAGTTAATTAAAGACTTGAGTCCTCTGCCAGATGAACTTGATCAAATTTATCTCAGTCGCTTTGTAGCCATGACCAAGGCCATGTTCAAGGGGATTATTGTCATCGCCGTAATCCAGGGGGTTATTGCCGGGGTTTTTATGGCTGTTGCCGGAACCTGGTACGTGTTTTTCTTAACCTTGCTGGCCATCTTTGTGGCGGTATTGCCCATGGGGGTGAATGCGTTGACGATTCCGGTGGGGATTGTCCATTTTCTGCTGGGCAATACCTGGCAGGGTATTGTGATTATTGCTGGAAGTCTGCTGGTAGTGAGTCAATTGGATAATCTGGTCCGGCCCAAGCTGGTTTCTAGAGATGCTTATTTAAATCCGGCCCTGGTGCTGTTAAGCGCCTTTGGCGGGTTGGTCTGGTTTGGTTTTCTGGGCGTTATTTACGGTCCAATTATTGCCATTTTCTTTGTGACCACCCTGGAGATATATTTGAAGTATTATCGGATTTCCGCGCCCGCAGCGATGGCGGTTCCCCTTAAAAAGAAATTCAAACAAAACAAATGGAAACGGGCTGCGAGAGGGTAAGTCTATCTGGCTGAACGCAAAATAGGCCAAATCGAGCGCAAGACGCAGACGCGTCTCACCCCGCACAAGGCTTTACTGGGTCACCTGAATTCCCAAACTGGTGCTGTTACTCTGATTGTTCTGGTCGATGACCGTCAGCGTCACCCCATAGTTGCCGGCCACATTATAGACATGGCTGACGATGTCGCCGCTCGCCCGGCCACCATCGCCAAAATCCCAAGTATAGCTGACAATGCTACTATTCCCGGCCTGGGAGGAGCGACCATCAAAGGTGATGTTTTGACCCACTTGGGTGGTGTTGGGACCAAAAATGACCGCCCGTGGTGGTTGGCTGGGTTGGGGAGTAAGGGTGGGGGTTGGGGTAGGAGTCAACGTAGCCACCGGCACAGCCGTGACCGGTACTGCAGTGGGAATGGGAGTGGAAGGTAGGGTTGGGGTGAAGGTGGGTGGAACAGGGGTAGGGGTTACCACCGTTGGCACCAGGGTTGAGGCCACAGTTGGGATAGGGGTAAATGTGGGTGAGGGGAAAGAGGTTGGAGTTGGCGGAGCAACAATGGCCGGGTAGATCATAAAGAAGGCGCAGCAGAGTACAGCTATGGCCAGAATTACAGCCAGAATCCATTCGGGGGCAATGACCCCCTGGGTAATGAGTTGGCCGCTTCGTCCCTCTCCCACACCCTGTGATGAGCTAATCTGGAACGAGATGGTTTGTGTAAAGGTTTTGCCAATCCAACGTTTGCGGACGGGAACAACTCGAAATTCGGCTGTGCCAATCTCGCCAGGGGCTATTTGTAACTGGGCCTGTTCTGGTTCACAAATTAGTCCCCTGTCCAACCTGGGCCTGACAGTGAAGGTATCGGTTGCGTTGCCTTGATTTTCAATATTCACCTGGACAGCCTGATCCGGCGAAAATTCTTCAGGCCAGAGACTCGTCGTAACCCTGGCATAGGTCGTCACCGTTAAAACTTGTTGAACTTCGCCCCCTTTCTCCGGGCCGTGTTCGCTCATCACCTGGATGGTGAGGGTGTAGCGTCCGGCCCGGCTCAACGTTGACAGAGGCGGTTGGATGGTCAAGATCACTTCCTGCGTCTCGCCAGGCGAAAGAGTGGTTGCGGCAGGCGAAACCGACAACCAGTTGGACGGCACACCCTGTACTTTCACCTGGCAGTGGTCTCCTTGCCCGCCCTCGTTGCGTAGAATGAACCTGATACTAAGGGTGGCGCCCGGCGCAATGACCAGCGGTCGCGTTTCGGCCATTCTGATCGTTACTTCGGCTGGCCCGGTAGATTCGGGGACCCGCGGCGGCGCCAGCGGGGGGCGGGCCGCCGGGACGACTTCTTCTAAACAATCGCCCAACGCCTGGGCCAGACCTTTGGCGGTCAGGTAACGTTCGGCCGGGTCTTTGGCCAGCGCCTTCAAGATAACCCGGTTGACAATCTCCGGCACGTTGGGGTTGGTCGAGCGAGGCGGGGCAGGGGGTACTTCCACGTGCAGACGTACGGCCTCGGTTATGTTTTGGGGGCGAAAGGGCGGCTGGCCGACCACCAGGTCGTACAGAAGAATGCCCAGCGAATACACGTCGGTACGCACATCGGTAACATGACCCAGCAATAGCTCCGGCGAAACCTGGTAGGTCAGTTGGTCTACCTCTATAGTTTGGGTGGCCAGTGTCTCGCGGTGGGGCCGGAGCAGGGCAAAGTTAATCAACACCGGCTGCCAGGCAATACCCTGGCTGGCCCCGTTGGGCCTGAGCATAATATTGTCTGGGACCAGGCTGGGGTGTAACACGCCCTGTTGGTGCAGATAATCCACCGTCAGGCAGAGTTGGCGCACCAGTTCTAAAATTTGGGGTAGCGTGGTGCGCCGGTCAATAGCCTCGAATGGCCGGCGTACCTGGGCCAAATTGGAGCCGGGAATAAGTTCCATAATGATGTACAGCAGTGAGCCAGCCTCGCCAAAATCAAAAACCTGCACCACCCCCGGATGATCAAGTTTCATGGCCGTGCGAGCCTCCTGGCGCGCCCGCTCGCGCAGGGCTGGCTGCCGGACCCGGTTCAGGTCGATGACCTTAATGGCCACCTCCAGTTCTGTTTTGGTGTCGTAAGATTTGAACACGGCCCCCAGTCCACTGGTGTCTAAAACGTCGTCAATCCGGTAGCGGTTGGTCAGGGCTTGATTGAGGATATGCTGGATTCGTTGCAACTCTTGCTCCGGCGAAAAAGGCGTGAGGGGGGCGGGTGGGGCAGGTTGCGCCGGAGTCAGGGGGGCAGATTCAGGTTGGCCAAGTTCGCCGGTTCCTTTCTTGACCCGTTGCACAAAAGCCTGGTAGCTTTCTGGTTTGGCCTGCTGAATCCGGTCGACCAGCCTTCCCAACTGGTTGTGTTGGGCGCAGTATTCAATCAACTGTCGGATTCTGGCATTGTTATCCATCTCAGGCGTGAAACGGTTAAACACAGGACCAAAATTACTGGCGGCAAATTGATCAAGTTCATCCCTGCTGAAAACCGCCGCCATCAATTGATGGATCATCCGTTTCTGTTTGCTGTCATATTCAACGTGATTGGCCATGACCATGCCCCTTGTATTTAGTTTTGGTGGATTGTAGACTCGACCTGACGTTGTTCAAATTCTACCTTGCCCCTTAAAGTTATACAAGTTAAGGTTACTCTTAGAGCCAAACCTGTCATTCCCGGGATAAAACAAAAAGCCGGGTTGCCACTACCCGGCTTTCAACAAGGAGGAGAAAAGAATGTCAATCTGCGTCGATTATTTAAACTATACCCCTCTTTGTTAGATACTACTTGACGCCTCAATGATGCTGGGGCAACGCTTACAACACGCAATCCTTACGCTAAAGGTTGGGAATAAATTAACTTCCTCAATACAGAACCAAAATGGAGAGTAACTTCACCACCGAATGCGGAAGTTGTCCTAAACTAAGTACAATCTTGCGCAAGTTTGTTCCGGGTTTTGTAGGGACAGGACGTTGTCCTGTCCCTACAAAAGTGCATTTCTACTCGGAACGTATTTATGAAATCTTGTACTAAGTTTAGGCTTAATCCTTAGCCCTAAACTTTTCTTCATTCTTTAGCCCGTTCCCAAACTGAGTTTGGGAACGAGAAAACGGGCGTCATTGATGATGATGGGATCGTTCCATTTTCATCTTGACCCGTTTAAGCCGGAAAAGGTCTTCTCGCTCACGCTCTTCCAGAACCATCTGGATGTAGTTGCGTTGAGCGTCGAGACGGGGAATAAGCACATTATCCAAAGCGTTCACGCGGCGCGTCGTCCGGCCAATCTCTTCGGCCAATCGGCGCAGGCGCATTTCGCTCTCGGCAACCTCAATAATCTGGTCGAGCAGGATTTCAAAAGCCTCGGCTACCGCATCAATCCGGCCGGATACCGTCGGCAGACTGTACCCCCGGGTGAGAGGATTCCGGGCCACGCTCTTTTGTTCGATAACCGGCACCGGCACCCCCATGATATTGGCCCCAGAGACCTCCAAAGTAAGCTGGCCCCCGGCGGCAAAAGCAGCCGAGCGTACTGCCTCGGGACCATCAAGGGCTTCAGCCACGGCCAGGGTCATGGTAGCTTCGCCGACGCTCTGCTCCAGTTCGTCGCTACTCCGCATCACCTGCTCGGCGGTGCGCATCAACTCGCGCATCAGGGCATTCCGCTTTTCTTTGAGTAAGTCGCGTCCCTGGCGGGCTAAAGCAATTTGACTTTTTTTGGCCAATAGTTCGGCCCGGGTAGCTCTAACTTGTTCCATGGTTGCGGTCAGAGACTCTAAAGGTTTTCGGAACTTTTAGAGCCTGGATAATGTTGCTCAATAAACTCGGTTTTGATACGTTTGAGTTCGCGCGCGGGGATCATGCCCAACAATTTCCACGCCCGCTCAAAAGTCTCTTCTAACGAGCGATTGGTTTGCCCCTGATTAACAAACTCTTGCTCAAACCGCTCGGCAAAGCTTAAGTAACGCCGGTCTTCCTCAGACAGGGCGGCCTCGCCAACAATAGCCACCAGTCGCCGCAAGTCACGTCCCTGGGCGTAGAGGGCATACAGTTGATCGGCCACCTGACGATGATCCGGACGAGTCTTGCCCTCGCCAATGCCGGCATTCATCAGGCGCGACAGGCACGGCAGCGGGTCAATGGGGGGATAAATCCCTTTGCGGTGCAAATCGCGAGAGAGAACAATCTGTCCCTCGGTAATGTAGCCGGTCAAATCGGGGATCGGATGGGTAATATCGTCATCGGGCATGGTCAGGATGAGCAGTTGGGTAATCGACCCCTGCTTGTTTTTAATTCGACCGGCCCGCTCGTAAAGAGAAGCCAGGTCGGTGTAAAGATAGCCAGGGTAACCGCGCCGTCCTGGTACTTCCTCGCGCGCCGCCGACACTTCGCGCAGCGCTTCGGCGTAGTTGGTCATATCGGTGATAATGGCTAACACATGATGGCCGTGCCGGAAAGCCAGGTACTCGGCCGCGGTCAGCGCCACACGGGGTGTAATTATGCGCTCGATTGTGGGGTCATCGGCCAGATTCATAAAGAGCACTGTCCGTTCCAGGGCGCCGCTGGCCTCGAAACTCCGCCGGAAAACCGCTGCTTCGTGATGGGGGATGCCGATAGCTGCAAAAACAACCGCAAACTCTTCACCGCTGCCACGGACCTCGGCCTGGGCGGCAATTTGGGCGGCCAATTCGCCCCCGGGCAAACCAAAGCCGGAAAAGATGGGCAATTTCTGGCCCCGCACCAGCGTATTCAAACCATCAATGGCCGAAATACCGGTCTGAATAAACTCGGCGGGATGGTCCCGCGCCCAGGGGTTGATCGGCTGGCCGTTAATGTCCAGGCGCATTTCGGGGACAATGGGCGGCCCGCCATCAATAGGGTCGCCCGAACCGTTGAACATCCGGCCCAACATCTCCAGGGACACACCCAGGCGGGCTACATCACCGGTAAAGCGGGCCTTGGTCCGCTCCAGGTCCAGACCCCGGGTGCCCACAAAAACTTGCACCACGGCCCGGTTCTGGTTTACTTCCAGCACCTGGCCCCGTCGAACCATTCCATCGGGGCCACGCAGCTCAACCGTTTCATTATATCCCACATTTTGTACATTCTCTACAAAGAGCAGAGGCCCGGAGAGATAAGACAAAGTGCGATAGTCAATCACGTAGAGGGGCAAGGCGCTCAACTGGGGGGTGGTTATATCCTTGATATCCTTGGCCTGATCCATTATATCTCCTGGAATCTGGTTTCAATTTGTGTTAGCAACTCATGGGCGCGATCAGAAGCGGCATCGGGGGGCCACTCCCGCATCCGGGCTACTTGATCCAATAGTTCCGGCACCAGAACGCGCTCCAGGGGAACGGCTTGCTGGAGGGCTGTGGTCACGCCATCATAGAAGGTAAGGATCACTTTTAGCATCCAATAGGTCTTTGCTGGCGGACAAAAGGTATCGTCGCCAAAAGCCGCTTGCTGCAAAAAGTCCTCACGAAGGATTCGCCCCACGGCCAGATCCGCCTTCTCGGTTTCGGCCAGCGCATCAGCGCCAACAAGCTGGACAATTTCTTCCAGCTCCCTCTCTCGCTGCAGCAGCGCCCTGGCCTGCTGGCTTTGGACGGCCCAATCCTCAGCCACCTGCTGATTGAACCAGTTGTCCAATTTGTATAGGGAGTAACTGGTAATCCAATTAATGGCCGGAAAGTGACGCCGACGGGCCAGGTCAGTGTCCAGACCCCAAAAGGCACCGGTGACGCGCAGGGAGTTTTGCGTCATCGGTTCGGAAAAATCGCCGCCTTGCGGCGAAACGGCCCCAATGAGCGTAACAGAGCCGATATCATTGTTGCCGCCGGTACAGTTCACCCGACCGCCTCGCTCATAGAAATCGGCCAACCGGCTGAGAAGATAGGCCGGATACCCTTCCTCGCCGGGCATCTCCTCCAAACGCCCAGACACCTCGCGCAACGCCTCGCCCCAGCGCGAGGTGGAGTCGGCCATCAGGGCCACGTCATAGCCCATATCCCGAAAATATTCGGCAATGGTCACTCCGGTGTAGATGCTGGCCTCTCGGGCAGCCACTGGCATATTTGAAGTGTTGGCAATCAGGATGGTTCGGTCCATCAGGAGGCCACCGGTGTGGGGGTCTTCCAGTTTGGGGAACTCTTCTAAAACATCCGTCATCTCATTACCCCGCTCGCCACAACCCACGTAGACAATAATGTCGGCGTCGGCCCATTTGGCAAAGGTTTGCTCGAGGACCGTTTTACCGGTGCCAAAGCCGCCAGGAATGATGGCCGTCCCCCCTTTGGGAATCGGGTAAAAGGCATCAATAATGCGTTGGCCCGTAATGAGCGGTTCATTGGGATCCAGTTTATGAACATAGGGACGTGGCTGTCGCGTGGGCCAACGCTGCATCAGGGTCAGGGCAACCAGGCTGTTTTGTTGGCTTAGGGCGTTGTTTCGCCGGACAATGTCCTGGTTTGGTGGCCGGTTCCCCGAGGTGACATTTGCCTCAACCTGGTTCCGGCCGTTCCAACCTTCTTCCGTATGGTTTGAAGACGACTCAATATCCAACATCGCGATGGTTTGTTCAACCGTGTAATGGCCCCCCCGGATTTCTTTGACAACCCCCCTGACCTCGGGCGGCACCAAAACCCGATGCTCCAGGTTGGGTGTCTCCTGAATCACGCCCAACAGGCTGCCCCCCGATACATAATCACCAACCCGAACCCGTGGTTCAAATTCCCACACTTTCTGGCGATCCAGGGCCAGGGTGGTTCCTCCCCGGGCAATAAAATCACCCTGCTGCTCACGCAACACGGGCAAAGGGCGTTGCACCCCATCAAAGATAGAACCCAACAGCCCCGGCCCAAGCTCAACCACAAACGGACCACCACTACTGGCAACCGGCTCGCCTACACGCAGGCCACCAGTATCCTCGTAAACCTGAATCGTCGCCAGGTTGCCAGCCAGACGGATAACCTCACCAACTAACTGTAGGTGACCGACGTATACCACATCATAAATGCTAACCCCGGTCAGACCCTTGGCCATGACAACTGGACCGGCAATATGGACAATGGTTCCAGAGGTGGATTGGTTCATAAACAAGTTCCTTCTGTTACTGATCTCCAATTTCGGGTTGTGGGGAGCCAAACGTAATTTGAAAACCGATGGTGCGCCGGATGAGTTCGCTCAGGTAATGCTGACGCCTCCGGCCAGGAGTCGTCGGTACGCCGTCGGGGATGGCAATGACCACCGGCTGGTAGCTATACCTTACCTGCTGCTGCAAGGGGGGCGACATTGCCTCCAATAAACCCTGGCGCACCACAATCAAACTGGCCTCGCCTCCGGTCATCAGTTGACGGAGAGTTGTCTCGGCCTGGTCAGTGTTTTCCACCGCAAACGTCTCAACACCGGCCAGTTGAAAACCGGGCGTCAGATCAGGGGTGGTAATAACCATTAAACGTCCCATTAAGCCAGTAACAACCTCTATACTATAATCATGTCACGCCGAACCTGTTCTCGCGGCATCCCCAGAAACACCGCCTGGGAAATAAGACGTAGATTGGTTACCTCTATCTCCTTGCAACCAAGATAGCCAATCGGGATGGCGATGCTCAACGGATTGCGGGTGAACATAGCCGCGGTTTGCCCGGCCTGCCAGCGTTCTAACTCGCGTTCCAATACCGCCGGATCGCCCTCTCCGGCCTGATAACGTTGCCAACCAGCGGCCAACGCTTGCCCGTAACGGGTGTCGCTCAAAGCCCGGACAACCCCTTCTATTCCCACGTCGGCAGCAACCAACTCGTTTAGTCGCGGAACAGGCAGGCGTCCGTACGACTCAATCAGCAGAGGACTTATGTCCGGGGCATTGTAGCGTTGACCAACCAAGGTGGCAACGCCAGGTATCCGGACCAGACGCAAGATGGCAGAAAGGTTAATAAGGTCGATCTCGGTTTGAAAATGTTCCCGCATTATGGCCCGATCATCATTACCTGGCCCCAATGCTTCCCATAACGAGGCATAATGAAAGCGGTTTAGCGCCAGTTCAAGTTGATCGAGACCGGATATGGCGTCGGGATGAGCCTGAGCCTGGCGTAATACCTGGGCATAGGGTAACCGCCAGGTTATCATCAGGTCTATGGCGGCGCGCAGACCGGGCTGACGGGCTAACTCGCGCAGCGACACTTCATCAAGCTGGCCTACCGGCACCACCGTTGCCAAAACCAACTCCGGGGAGATCTCTTGCTGCTGGCCGCGCAGAATTGTCAACAGATTATGTCGATCCCAACGACGCAGCAAAAGATTGAACAAAGTTAGTGGTTGGCCTTCGAAAAACCCGCGCACCTGGCTCAAAGTACGGGTCAGATTGGTCCGCAAGGCCTCAAAAATACAGCGCACCCCCTCCGCCCGGACCAACGCCACCTCGATGTCTTGCTGGTAGGAAGTTTCGGTAAGGGCTGCAATAAGTTCCTCGATATTTGCTTTAGCCAGCAAAGCGCCATAGTCGGCCTCTGTCAGCAGTCGGCTGCGCATGGCCCTTAACCGGGCGTTACCGTAGCCATACTCCGAGAACACAGATTAGATCTCCTGCGGTTCGCCAAACATCATCTCAGCTATCTGCGCGCGATACAGGCTGGCGACCCGCTGCAGGCGAACCCCTGGCGTGTTGAGCAGGCTAATCCGACCGTCGGGGGTGGCGGCTACCACCCCACCCAAATCATTTTCTATTTCGGCCTCAGCCTCCAGGTCGTCGGTTATCGTCGCTGCCAGCTTCATTTCCTGAGCAATACGGTTCATCAAGGTGAGGTCGCCATTATGAACGCGCAGACGCAACTGGCCATTCACCCCCAGCGCTTCAACGGCTTCCCGGGTCAAATCCCGTAAGACATCGGCATAGGTTTCCGTAGCGGTCAATTCGGCCAGGCGTTCTGCCGCTGCTTCTAGCACGGCGGTGATAAGATTCTCGCGGGTTCCCATCACAATTTGAAGCGCCCCTAACTTGGCTCGATTGAGAATACGAGCCTGCTCGGCCCGTAGAGGAGCCTCAATTGCCGTAAGCTGTTTTTGTTTAACCACGGCCGCTTCAGCCTGAGCCTGGGTACGGATACGTTCAATTTCGGCCCGAGTGGTCTGCTCAATTTCGGCCATCCGGCGCTGAGCTTCAACTTCCAGGGCTTGTAAGATGTTGGCTAAAGGCATATCTTACTCTAACAATAAAATAATCATCGCCGCTACGGCGAAGCCCAAAATCAGCACTGTTTCAGGAATGGCAACCAGGAGAATCACCGTGCCGGTCAACTCTGGTTTCTCGGCGATAACCCCGGCTCCGGCCGAGCCAATCTTGGCCTGGGCATAACCGGTGGCCAAACCGGCCAGGCCGACGGCCAAGCCAGCGCCAATCGCAAGTAATCCAAGTTCCATAAAGTTAGACTCCTTTCGCTAGAAAGATCAAACTGAACCTGACGTAATGATAACGCCGGGCGACAAAAAGCAACACGGCGCGCCGTCTAGTTTCGCGGCGTAAATAAGCTCACAGTTAAGGATTGCCGATCATCAACGCTAAGCACCTATGATGATGCTAATCTACCGCGAAACACTTTGGCAGTTGGGCGTTGAAACTTGGTATTACTATGGGGTTATTTACGTCCAACTGCACTAGCGACCCACTGCCCTGCCTGTCCGTTGAAAGGGACGAAAAGGTTGCCCGCCGCTCTGATAGAACTTACTAAAGAATTCGACGTAATGTAAACGCAACGATTGAATCGTTGGGCTAAAGGCGCCCAGGACGATATTGAGCGCGTGGAAAAGGATGGCGATGATGAGGCCAACCAGGAGGTTGCCCACAAAACCGGCCAGGGCATTGGCAACCATCGCCAGATAAATCGAGGCCAAGCCAATGGCCGCAATCCGCAGATAAGACAGGATGTTACCCAACAGTCCCACCAGTTCCAACGGCCCCAAGAAAAAGCCCAGGCGCCCCATGGTGTACATGAGCAAGGCCAGTCCAACCACCAGCAGGGCAATTACCGGGGTAAAAAACGAGTCGGGCAAAAAATCGGCCAAAATAGCAACCAATAAAAACAGGGCGGTCAGCGAAACTAACATAGCCACTTTTTCCATAAGATCATGACGGTTATGTCGCCGCAGCGCCTCCCACACGCCCAAACATAACCCCAAAACAATGTGTCCCGCGCCTACCCCAACCGTCAACAAGAAAAGGGCCTGCACGTTATGGCCGCGGTCAAACCAGAGCGGGTGCAGGCCGATTTCTTCGCCCAGGGTACCAAAAAATTCGCCAAATAGAAAGCCGAACACAATGCCCCAGGCAGAACCCATCATCAATACCTCGGCCAGGCTGCGCAGAGTGGGACGGGCTTTGAAACGTTGGCGGAGGTAAAACATCAGAGCCAAGATGATTGCGCCATAGGCAATATCACCCAACATCAAGCCAAAGAAAATCGGCAAGAAAATAGCCATAAGCGGGGTTGGGTCAAAGGCGGCATACCTGGGCAGGGCCAAGAGTCCAACCAGAGGTTCAAAGGGTTTGACGAAGGACGGGTTATCAAACATCACCGGCGCTTGCGCTTCTTCCTCGGGGCGCAGGGGCAGGTTCACTATCATCACCTCGTCACCAACTTCACTGGCCAGGGCCGTCTCTATCCGGGCCAGTTGATGCTCTGGCACCCACCCATTAATAACAAAGGTGTAATCCGTCTGGCCAAAGTTGGTGCATACATCAATCTGGGCCAGGTAATCACGCAGCAAGGCTTGCCAGGTCAACAAGCGTGGTCGCCATTGTTGGGCCAAATTCTCCCGTTGAGTCTTGATCTCGGCCAACTGAGTTGGAATAACACGCAATCGCTCGCGAATCTGGCTCAGCGCTTTTTCCAGGGATTGATTGGTGAATTCAGCCGGGAGACGCGCCTGGGTAATGTTCTCCCGTCCCAGCAACTCGTTGATGGCTTCTACATGCGCTTTGGGGAAGACCAATACGGCGGCCAGAATATCCCGGCCTACTTCACCCGATATTACTTCACATAAGCCCTCAGTCAGCTCCTCTAACTGCCGGGTGATGATTTCCAGGGCAGCCTGGTAGCGGGTCTCCAACCAGATGGCCGTGATCATATAATCTTCCAGGTCAATGAGAGCAGGCATTAACGGCAACAAGCGCCGGAGAGTTGTTTCGTAACGCGGGAGCGAACCAAGTTGTTCTTCAAGCTGGTCACGCCGGTTAGCGAGCGCCTGCACCTGGGGGGTTATCTCGGCCAGATCAACAGTAACCATCCTCAGCAACTCGTCAGGAGAAGAGTCGTAGTAAGCTTCACTTTCGGACCAGGGAGCTAACTCAGGCGCGGGCAGGGCGGTCAGCACTGCTTCGATGCGGGTAACGGCATAAGCCAGGCGTTCACGCAAATTGATGGCTTCATCACTGAGGGTCATCCTCTGCTGCAATAAAGCCCGTCCTTCACTCCACGCCTCGATCTGAACCGCGCCCAGGTGCTGTAAGAATTTGACCGTTTTATTCTGGCACCGTTTGGTACCCACAATCTGGATTCTGGCCATGGAAAGGAGCATAACGTATATCCCTGGAGTTGGTTTAGAGTTTCTTGGAGTTTAAGCCGGGCAACACTAAAACTACAATCTGTCCGGCTACCTCATCTAATCTGGATGTCGCCCGGGCGCTTAGGGTGGCGGCCTCTTGGTGGGCAGCGGCCTCAATGGCTTTGGCCTGTTGCCGGGCCTCTTCAATACCTCGCTGAAAAATGGCCTCAGCCTCTGCCCGTCCTTCTTGATCGGCCTGAGCAATTGTGTCTTTAGCCTCCTTACGGGCAGCCTGTAGCCGGGTTTCAGCCTCATGTTGGGCTGCCTCAACCTGGCGTTGTAATTCCAACTCTTTCTGACTAATGGCTTTTAGAGGAGAAACGACATCGGTCATGGTTATTTATTCCTGGCAGGTTACGCTTGAAGAAGGATAATGAATGGTCTCACGGGGCTTGGACTTGAACAAACTACTTCACCTTTCAGGGTCTGGTAGCTGGCCTGACCCCCTCGCCAACACAGTAAACGATTTGGCCCTTTCCCAACTTCATTTTTTGGCCCGTACCAGCAAAACGGGGATATTACCCGCCCGGAGAACACGGTCGGCCACACTGCCCAAAGCCCACCGCGCCAGACCTGTCCGTCCGTGGGTGCAGATGGCAATCAAATCTATCTGGTTGGCCTCGGCATAATCGATAATTGAATCTGCCACGGGGCCTTGTCGTATTGCCGTAGACACATTGATTCCTTGCGTTCTTAGTTTAGTTGCTACCTTATCCAGATAGTCTTGGACATTTTGAGTTGCTGTGTCAAAGTCTCCTTGCAGGGGCATGTGCCAATCTCCCATCAATACCCCGGACAGGAGAACAATCGAGACCTGGAAAAGGATTATTTCAGCCCCCAGGGCCTGGGCCACCTCCACGGCTGGGGGCAAAACTTGCTCGGCTATGGCCGATCCATCCAGGGGGACCAAAATGTGTCGGCATAATTTCGACTCGTCAGGCGGGCTTAATTTATCCTCTCGGGCGCGCACCAACAGCACCGGCACGCTGGCCGACTGCAATACTCGCTCGGCCACGCTACCATGAGTCCACCGACGAATGCCCGTGTAACCATGCGTGGCCATAACAATGTGTTGAACGTTTGCCTGGGCTGCGTAATCTATAATCGTCTCGGCAACCGGCCCCTGCCGAACTATCGGCTGGACAGTAAAATTGGCCTCTTCCAATTTACTTGCCGCCTGGCTCAGATAGTTGTTGGCCTCGGCCTGGGCCCGTTCAATCATCATCTTCATGAGCGCTTCATCGCTGCCCAGTGAAACATCGAAATCTGGAGGGATGGAAAAGACGCGGAGAAGAATGAGTTTGGCCGACAATCCACGGGCCAAATACATCGCACAGGGCAGGGCCTGCTCGGCCAGGCTAGAGCCATCTAATGGAACTAAAATTTGCGACGCCATCAGATTACCCCCTCTTACTTCCTCCCGGACCATCATTGGTCTCTGGGGTATTGGTTTGACAAAGGACTGGCTAAAAGTGTCAAATTTAAGGTCCCAAGGGTTACCCTTACTATACTCCAGAAAATGGACAAAGTCCAGTTACAGATGTCACATATCGGGTGGCTGTCTCCCAAAACCCATCTGGTTGGGGAGGGGGCAAAACCTTGCCCAAACTTTAGCCTCGCCATACACCTAAGCGGTCAACTTAAAAACAAGAAACCCGCTACCAAGTTTTGTGGCGGGTTTCTCAATCCAACCATATTGTTTTATAAAAGCACTTTATCAACCGGTTTTCTGGAAAATCTCCCCGTGGTGGCTCAACGATATGGGCTTGCGGCCAATCTACCCAATCTTACAACTACGGCGACCAGCGCAGCGACACGTCGTCCACATACATTGCGGTCAGGCCGGAGCAGCCCCGGTTGAGGACGCTGAAATATATGTAAACGGTTTGCCCGCGCAGGTCCGAGATGTCGTAGGTGCGATTCTCCCAGGTTTGGCTGTCACTCAAACTCTGCGAAAGCGTTCGGATGAGCCGGAAGTTGCTGTTGAGGATAGCGATGTACTGGATGTCGACGCCGCACTCGTCCTGAGTAATGGGGTAAACGTAGGCGTCAAGCACAACCTGACTCGCTTCGGCAGGTATGCTGATTTGCTGCCAGACCGAACTGAAACTGAACACGTTACGACCACTGGTTGCTCCCAGGCGGGCGGACCGAGAGCCACTCCGCACCATAGCGGTATCGTAGCCACCCCGGATGGGGGTATCACCAAAAACCCAGGCTTCATCGGTTTCAAAGCCGCCATTGGTCAGAAGTTCACCCGGCGGTAGCGGGATGGGGGTGGGGGTGTCGGTTGGCGGTTGGGTGGGGGGTGTCGGGGTCGGCGTCGGCGTATCGGTTGGCGTCACTACTGGCACCGGTTGGGTGACGGTGAAGGTGGGGGTGGGGGTATTGGTTGGCGTTGGTGTGTCGATGGCCGGGACAGAGGTAGACGTTGGCGTTGGTGTATCCGTTGGCGGGGTAACCGGCCCGCTGATGGCAGCCAGGGCGTCGGCAGCTTGAATCAGACCGGCCCCATACTGGTCAGGCGGGCCAATATTGCGAGCCGTCTGACTCATAATCGCCTCAATTTCCGCGGGCGAAGCATTGGGCTTAAGGGACAACATCAGGGCGGCCACCCCGGCCACGTGCGGCGAGGCCATAGAGGTTCCCTCAAAGAAGAGATAGGAATAGCCTGCCCCGGCCCGTTTAAAGGTCTGTTGCAAAATCCCATCGGCGTAACCGTCGCCGTTTTGGTCAACTTTGGTATCGCCACCGGGTGCTGCTATGTCCACTTGCGCCCCGAAGTTGCTGTAAGGCGCACGGGTTTTGTCAAAACGGGTGGCGCTAACTGCAATCACGTAATCATCGTAGGCCGCCGGAAATTGCACCGCCCCATTACCGTTACCTGCTGCGGCAACCACAACCACCCCCCGCTCGCTGGCATACCTGACTCCATCTTGCAGGGCCTGCGAGCCATTGCTTCCAGTCAAGCTCATGTTGATAACCTTGGCTCCCTGATCGACCGCATAGATAATTCCCTGGATGATTGTATCGTAGCTACCCTGGCCGTTAGACCCTAGGGCTTTGACCGGCAACAGGGTGGCGTTAAACGCAACTCCGGCCACGCCTACCCCATTGTTGGTACTCTGGGCAATGGTACCGGCCACGTGGGTGCCGTGGCCCTGGTCGTCGGTGGGGTCTGGATCGTTGTTGGCAAAATCATAACCGGGCAAGTGGCTGGTATTGGCCAAATCGGGCGCACCGAAATCCACGCCGGTATCAATGATGGCCACAATGATTCCTTGCCCGGTAGCTCGATCCCAGGCAGCAGGCGCTTGAATATCTTGCAGATGCCACTGGTAGGAAAAATAAGGATCATTGGGGGTAAGGGGCGCCGGAAGATAAACAGACCGGCCAGTAATTCCGGCAATATAGTTAGGTTCAGCGTATTCAACGGACGGGTCTTGGGCCATCGCCGCTGCTGCCTGTTCCGGGGGAATGGCGGGATCATAACTCACCGTGTACAGTTGATTAACCTCAGCGGCTACCTTTTGAGCCAAGCTTTCCAGACTTTCGCCTGTACCCTCGGCCACAACCTTGATGACGGGTTCCAGAGCGGTGGCGCCAATTTGTTTTAGGGTTTCGTCAAGCGAAGGTACGCCAGCCGCAACAAAACCCTCACTATCAACTTGCGCCGCCCGGGCCTGAAGTGCAGTCTGCGGGATCAGCTTTACCACCAGAGTGCCGGGTTCGGGCGGTATGTCAGGCGCAAGAGACGCACTGAATATCTCTGGCGAAATCTCGCTGGTGGTAGGTGGGGGAACTTTCTCCTCCGGAAGGGGGGTATCGGTTGCGGCCACAATCGGCGTGGTGACCGCCGGACCAGGGATTTCGGTAGAAATGTCGGCAGGCTGATCAGGCCCCCGCGTTAACTCACAAGCGGAAGTTAACCACAAGATACCAATCAGCGTGAGCAGCACCGCAATTTTCAAATGTTGTTTCATGATATTTGCTCCTGCAAAATTCGTAGTCGCCACTCCGGCGGTAATGACGGCTGAGGCCATCCCTACAAACGAAATTTTTTTAGCTATTCCATTGAATTTTCACAATCAATCCCTATCAAAAATCGCTGCGTAAGCCTCATCAAGCTCGGTTTCGGTCAGACGGGTATGGCGTGATATCTTCTTGACGCTTTTGTGGCGGGCCAGGCGTTTGGCCAATAACACATCCTGATGACGGGCCACCCGGGTGACAAAATAGTGACGGAAGGTATGGGGAGTAACGGCACCCCGCGCCTCTTCGCCCAGGGAATCGACCACGTACTGAGTGACAATATTTTGCGCGGTCCGGGTAGAGATGGCCAGAATCCGCCGGCCTGCTTTTCGATCGTGACGGGCAAAGATAGGCAAAATATCCTGCCGGCCCTGGATAAGGTCAAAGGGGCGACGCGCCGCCAGATATGTTTCGATAGATTGCAGCGCTCGTTGCGAGAAGCGAACAAGGGCCTGCTTATCGTTGTTGCCAATAATGACAGCGCGTTTTCGTTCCCAATCCAGATGACCTCGTTGCAGGCCACACGCCTCGGAAACACGCAAGCCGGTATCGGCCAAGGTAATGAGCAGGGCGGCGTCGCGATACAGAGTCAGCCTTTCGGCATCGGTTTGAGGGGGGTGGGTCAATTTCTGCCGGATGTAGTCCAGAATCTTTTCCACATCGCCTTCTGAAAACACAGGCAGCCGTTTACCTTGCGTGCGTCGTTGGCTCATTTCAAGGTCAAGGGTGGCGAGATTGAGGTTGGTCCATCCTTGCGCAGCCACGTAATGGTAATATCCTAATACCGCCGTGGTGTACAGACGTTCGGTTGCGACGGATTGTTTTTGCAACCGGTTTAATAACAGCTCTATCCAGTTTGGCGACAAAGCCTTGATATCAACCCGGTCAAAAGCAATTTTCTCTTTACTTTGAGCCATACAATCGGCAAAAACACGTAAACCCTGCCCATAAGCCGAAGCGGTACGAGGACTTTTGTTGCGCCTGATTTGTTTTAGATAACGATTTATGGCTTCCTGGATCGTCATTGCCGGTAGTTTCTTAACGTTTTATATCCCCTTCAATTCTACACGATGTAAACATAAAGTGCAAGCAGTTAACGAATGAGTTCGTTGATAATGTGGCCCGGCAGAATTTTTCTGGTATAATCATAATTATTACACCTTGCCCCAAGTAGACAGGAATTTCTCCCATTATGATTGACGACACGCCTCTGTTCCTCGTGATGCTGACAATTGTGATCTGTTTGACTGGTCTTTCTAAAGGAGGTTTTGGCGGTACAATGGGGGCGTTAGGTACTCCATTAATGGCCCTGGTGATGCCAGCCAACCAGGTGGTGGGCCTATTGTTGCCTATTCTGATAATTGCCGATGTCTTTGCGGTCACATCGTACTGGCAACGTTGGGACAAGAGATTACTCATTCTGCTCTTGCCGGGGGCGATTGTGGGGGTGTTGATTGGCACCCTATTTATTGCCAGTGTCTCGCCCGACGTATTGCGGCAGGGAATTGGGGTGATTACCCTGCTCTTTGTACTTTATAAAGTGTTTGAGAAGTTTATTTTTGGCTCCACCAAGTATCAGTCTCATAACTGGTATGGGTTAGCCGCCGGGGCGGTGGCCGGATTTTCATCCGCCCTGACCCATACGGGTGGGCCGCCCATCACTATTTATCTGTTAATGCAAGAGATTACCCCGCAGGTTTTTATTGCTACTTCGGCGCTCTTTTTTATGGTCTTGAATTGGATCAAGGTGCCCTCTTATTTTTACGCCGGTTTGTTTGAGTTTAACTTACTCTGGCGGGTGGCCTGGTTGTTGCCCTTATTGCCGCTCAATGTGTGGGTGGGCAAGTGGGCTGTGACAAAAATCAATAGAATCATGTTCGAGCGGGTTATTCTGTTTTTTCTGGCCGTGTCGGGCGTTTTGTTGTTGGTCCGTTGAGGAAAGATGACGTTTCAATTTACCCTGGAAGAGTTTGAACAACTGGTAGGGCAGGCGCTCGATCAGTTGCCGGAGTTCTTCAAAGAAAAGTTACAGAATGTGGAAGTGGTTGTGGCCGACTGGCCCAGCGAAGCCGAACTGGCCGCGGTTGGTCTCAAGCCTGGCCAATTGCTTTTTGGTTTGTACCAGGGTATTCCTTTGACCAGACGCACCAGCCATTACGGCCTGGTTCTACCCGACAAAATTACCATCTACCGCCTGCCCATCGAGCAGGTCTGTCGCACGCCAGAACAAATCATCCGCCAGGTGCAGCGGACAGTGAAACACGAATTGGCCCACCACTTTGGCATCAGCGATGACCGGTTGCGGGAATTGGGCGCGTATTGATGGAGCTTGAAAAAATCTGAGTCTTGGGTATGATACAGAATTGCCCGGTAACAAATCCCCAAAAAGGAGAGGTAGTGGCAAATTTTGACTGATAGAACTCTTGCCTAATTTGTTAAGGCCCGAATTTAGCCCTCACCCTAACCCTCTCCCAGGGGGAGAGGGAATTTTTATCCCTCGCCCTTTGGGAGAGGGGCAGGGGTGAGGGCCAAACCATCAGTCAATTTTAGCCACCATCAAAGGAAATAACTTGACAATAAAGCGGAGAACAGTGAAATGAATAAAAAATTAGGTTCGATCATCAGGCTAGATAAGCCCAAACACGATTTCAACCACGGTACGCACGGCTGGCAAGTCCGCTTACCCATCGGTATTCCAAACAAATACCATTCTAAGCTCTTCAGCGACAATATATACGGCAGCAAAGGCCAGGCGCTGGTGGCGGCTGAGGAATATCTGGCAGAACAATTGGAGAAGTATCCTGAGCGGTATAAAAGTGCCAGGCCTGAAAACATTCCTTTTATGAGTAAACCTCCCAGCAATAACAAAAGCGGCCGGACTGGAGTGTATCGTTCTCACTCTTATCATGGCAAAACAGGTAAAAAGCAAGAATTTTGGGCGGCCTTTTGTCCGGTGGGACCGTTTGGCTATCGCTGGACCAAACGTTTTTACATTGTCACTCACGGTGAAGAGGAAGCCAGGGCGTTGGCCACAGAAGTCCGTGAATTGTGGGAAGAAGCGGCTGCACAAGGTCCAGAGGCAATCCAACGTTTCTTTGATGAATACTATGACGGCTGGCTGTAAGTTATCAGCGACTGAAGGGTGAGAGAAACAATGTCTTCTCAAAAAGGTAAAGTGGTGTTCTCTACCAAAACAGGCGACCGGCGTAAGAAAACTGTCTCAACGCCCAGTTCTTATGCGTCACTGCCTCCCCGGCAGCAAAACCTGAAAGTGATGCGCGATAGAAAGGGTCGCCAGGGCAAGGTGGTAACGGTTGTGTCTGGCTTTGTTCTCTCCGAAACCGATCTAAAAGCGCTGGCCAAAACCCTGAAAACATGGTGCGGTTCAGGCGGCACGGTGAAGGAGGGTAGGATCATTGAGATACAGGGGGATCACCGGGAGAAGGTTGCTGAAAAACTACAGGGATTGGGCTTCAAAGTGAAATTGGCGGGTGGTTAAAAGGCTAAGCGAAGTTGAAATGAAACTATCCCCACATCTCCTGCTCGATGCCTACAGCCAGGGTATTTTCCCCATGGCTGATGAAGACGGCATCAACTACTGGTACGACCCGGACCCCCGCGCCATTTTACCCCTGGAAAATTTTCACGTGTCTCGTTCTCTGGCCCGGCGGATGCGCCGGGGTGGTTTTGAGGTGCGGGTCGACACCGCTTTTCGAGAGGTGATTACCGCTTGCGCCCAACCCGGTCCCAATCGCGAATCTACCTGGATTAGCCGGGAGTTCATCGCCACGTATACCGAATTGCAGGCGATGGGCTTTGCCCACAGCGTCGAAACGTGGATCGATGATGAATTGGCCGGTGGCCTTTATGGGGTTGCCCTGGGCGGCTTATTTGCGGGTGAAAGCATGTTCAGCCGGGTTACCGACAGTAGTAAAATCGCCCTGGCGCATCTGGTCGAACGGTTACGACGGGGCGGGTTTTGTTTATTGGATGTTCAATTTATGACGCCCCACCTGAAACGACACGGCGCCGTTGAGATTCTTCGGGTCGAGTACAAAGCTCGACTGGCTCGAGCCCTGACGGTTGAAGCGCAGTTTTAACCCTACTTCGGCCCAATCATCTTTTCGGGTCGGACAACCTCGTCAAATTTCTCGCCGGTGAGCAAGCCCAACTCAACGGCGGCTTGGCGCAGGGTTTTGTTTTCGACAAAGGCTTTCTTAGCCACCCCGGCCGCGTTATCGTAGCCAATGTGGGGATTGAGAGCAGTCACCAGCATCAGCGAGTTTTTCAAATAGCCCTCGATGATGTCCGTATTAGCCTCAATGCCTGCTACGCAATTGTCATTGAAAGACTCGCAGGCATCGGCCAGCAGACGGATGGAATTGAGCAGGTTGAAAATCATCAACGGCTTGAAAACGTTGAGTTCAAAATTGCCAGATAAACCGCCGATGTTGATCGCCACATCGTTGCCCATCACCTGAGCGCAGACCATGGTCATTGCTTCGGGTTGGGTGGGGTTGACCTTACCGGGCATAATCGAACTGCCCGGCTCGTTGGCCGGTAGGGTCAACTCGCCAATGCCGCAGCGAGGGCCGGAAGCCAGCCAGCGGACATCGTTGGCGATTTTCATCAGCGAGGCGGCCAGTGTTTTCAGGGTGCCGCTGGCAAACACAATCGCATCGTGGGCGGCCAAGGCTTCAAATTTGTTAGGCGCAGTTTGGAAAGGCAGCCCGGTCATCCGGGCAATGTGACCGGCAGCTTTGGCAGCAAAGTCACGGTGGGTATTCAGCCCGGTGCCTACCGCCGTCCCACCCAGGGCAAGCTCGTAGAGTCCGTCCAGAGCAACCTCGATGCGTTTCAGATTGTTATCAAGCTGCTGCACGTAGCCGGAGAATTCTTGGCCCAAGGTCAGGGGCACAGCATCCATCAGGTGGGTGCGGCCAATTTTGATAATGTCGGCAAACTCAGCCGATTTGGCCTGTAATGTGTTCCGCAGTTGTTTCACCATCGGCAGAAGGCGGTTGTTAATCTGTTCGGCGGCGGCAATGTGCATGGCCGTGGGGAAGGTATCGTTGGAGGATTGGGCCTTGTTGACGTCATCGTTGGGGTGGATGGGTTTTTTGCTGCCCAACTCCCCGCCGGCCAGTTCGATGGCCCGGTTGGCGATGACCTCGTTGGCGTTCATGTTGGTTTGCGTGCCGCTGCCGGTTTGCCAGATCACCAGGGGAAAATGCTCATCCAGCTTGCCCTCAATGACCTCATCGGCAGCCTGGATAATCAGGCCGGCCTTTTTTGCCGGGAGCGTGCCCAACTCCTGGTTGGTCAGCGCCGCCGCTTTTTTGAGAATGCCCAGCGCCCGGATGATTTCACGGGGAAAACGATCGCCACCGATTTTGAAGTTCATCAATGAGCGGGCGGTTTGAGCGCCATAATACTTATCGGCGGGCACTTGAATTTGGCCCATACTGTCGGTTTCAATGCGATACTCCATGGTTGTAATCTCCTTTGGCCTGAATTATTTGCCTCAATCAGCCTTATGTGATGAGAGAGTGCGTCCCAAATTTTAGGACGCATTGCGCCGCAGGCCGGAAGGCTTGGGGGTGTCCCCTCAACTCCCCCCGGTCTGCCCAAAATTTGGAACGGACTCTGATGAGAATTACCCTATCCTCATCACCCGAAATTCCTCGCGCAGCACTTCGCGGCCGTATTGATCAATGGCGGTGTTGCGAGTTTTAAGACGTTCTGCCAACTTATCCGGTTCTTTTACCTGGCTAACATGGCATTGGATGGCTTTCACTTTTTTGTCAAATATCTCGGTAATATCCACCCAGTGATTGGGCTGGTCAGGCCCGGTCAGGTAAGCCTCTTTGACCACATGCGGTTCGAGGCCGAAATCTAACAACTCGGGATGGTACATCCGGTTGCGTGCAGCCGGAAAGACCGCATCAATCGTTACCTCACCGGCAGCGCGATGGTCGGCGTGATTGATGTGCAGGTCCAGGTAGAAATAACGGGTCGGATCCTGGGTAACAATCGTATCGGGTTTGTGGCGCCGGATCTCGGCCACCACGCGCTGGCGCAAACTGAGGGTCGGTTGCAGTTCGCCATCTGGTTCCTCAAAATAAATCACCCGTTTCACTCCCAACACGTCGGCGGCGGCCTGCTGTTCCTCCTTACGAATGGCGGCCAGCTTTTCTGGCGTCATGTCGGGATCGTCGCTGCCTTTGTTGCCGTTGGTCAAGATTAAGTAACTCATATCGGTGCCGTGAGCGCACCACAGGGCAATGGTTCCACCGCAGAAGAATTCAGGGTCGTCGGGATGAGCCACAATGACCATGGCTCGTTCGGGAACTTGGATTGTCAATTTTATTACTCCTACTCGTATCCTCTCAATATTTTGGGATAGGGACAGAATAATATTCTGTCCCTACCGAGTAAATATATGAATTCGCCCCTATTTATTGACAAGATACCCTACTCAAAATAAAAACATTGGCAAAATAAAAAGCGGTACACTGTTTAAACCAACGTGAACCGCTTTTTTGTTGTTACAAGCAAAGAAGCGAATTTCAATTGTGATCTTATTGACCGGTAATAACCGGAGTTACTTTGGTTTACCCTTATAGGTGGACCGTTCTGTCTCAAGGTCGTACTCCCAATAGCCAGGTCCTTCGGTAAAGAAAGCTGCATTACGAGCCGTATCGGCTTCGTACTCGCCAGGCAAATCCTCCTCAGGGAAGATGGCTTCGGGCGGGCACACCGGGACACAGGCGCCACAATCAATGCAGGTATCCGGGTCGATGAAGAACAGATCATTCCACTCGGAGTCATCCGTGGGACCGGGAACAATGCAGTCTACCGGGCATACTTCTACACAATCTCCCTCGCGGGTACACAACGCTGTGATTACGTGAGTCATTAAAATTCCTCCTGAGATATACTTGATAGTGAAGGTTTTCCCCATTGTAGTCTTATCACAACAAATTGTCAATATTAAAAAACCTGTCGGGTGCGTCCAGAATTTTGTGCAGCCTTCAGTTGCCCGAAATATGGACAAACCAAGGGGAATTCGGGGGGATACCGTCTGGGCATAGCCCAGATTCGCGCCCCCCGTCTGTCCTAAAACTTTGGACAGACCCCAAAAACCTGTCACGGCGGTGATGATGCGATTGGATGCATGGAACGCAGATAACCGGGATGAAGGGTGAGCCGGTCTTGATCAGACACAACAAAAAACCTCCCAAATCTCAGGAGCAGGGTTTGGGAGGTTTTGATGACGAAAGCGGAATATTCTATTTAGCGGCCGCGTAATTTTTGGCAACCTGCGGCCAGTTGACTACGTTCCACCAAGCGGCAATGTAATCGGGCCGCCGGTTCTGATAATTCAGATAATAGGCGTGTTCCCACACGTCCAGACCCAAAATGGGGGTCAATCCCTCTGATAAGGGACTGTCTTGATTGGGCGTGCTGCTAATCACCAGACGGCCACTTTGGTCAACACTCAGCCAGGCCCAGCCACTGCCAAAACGAGTCGCCGCCGCTTTGCTGAACTGATCTTTGAAGCTGGCAAAGGAACCAAAGGCCGCAATAATGGCGTTGGCCAACTCACCCGAAGGCTCGCCGCCCCCCTTGGGACTCATACAAGGCCAAAACAGGGAATGATTGGCATGTCCCCCGCCATTATTACGAACTGCCATGCGAATGCTTTCGGGAATAGCGCTCAGATTTTGCAGCAACGCTTCAACACTCTGGCCTTGCAGGTCGGTATGACCTTCCAAAGCGTTGTTCAAATTGTTGATATACGCCTGATGATGTTTACCATGATGAATTTCCATGGTGCGCGCATCGATGTGCGGCTCCAATGCATTGTGTGGATATGGTAATGCTGGTAATTGGTGAGCCATAATAGTACCTCCTCGAAAAATATAGTTTTTAGGATTTTGATTGGTGGAGCTTATGGTATGGTCTGACGAGCAACCCAGTAGGATACTATAAACGGTGGAGGTGCCTTTGTCAAGGGTGGGAAAAGCGATTTCTCTGAACCCGTTACGATGAAGTACTCGCTAATCCTTTCTCTCGCTCCCAGAAGAGACTTCCTCGCTTTCTATGACTTCTTTGATACCACGCACGGTCTGTTCTACGTAATACGCTGACGTGCGCTGCCGGACGCCAACCCAAACCCAGTTGGGTTCGGTCGCAGGAATGGCTAATTTTAGGGCCGGACTGCTGATTACGGCTGGCATGATTTCAGGGAGGCTCAAGGTTTGCCATGAGCCAACAATAAAATGGGCTGTGTTCACCCCCTCAACCGACCAAGGTTGGCCCGACATGGCGGCCACGGCCTGGGAGGTGAGTCCGATTGGTTTGACCTGTATGCCGGACAGGTCGTGCTGTAGCTGCTGGATGATAGCCAGCCCCAATTCTCCCTCATTACCGTCGATCACCACCACCGACACCTCGGCCAAACGTCTGGCCTTGTCTCTCTGCTCCAGCGTACCATCCTGCCGCAAAACCTGCCAGTGATAAACCCACACCCCCCCTGACAACAAGGCGATAACCAAGGCATCCAACACCTGGGTGATGAAATCCTCCGGCAAATCCGCGCCCAACAGGGCGGTCAGCAGATGAAATACAAACCAGCCTGTGCTGCCAAATACCGCCAGGGCCGCAACCAGAACATAGAAGTAAAGGTAGATTTTCCGGGTCGTCGAGCGGCGTTCTTCAGCCGCAGAGGCACCCTGGCGGGTTACGTCTGGCGTCAGGGCCAGGCTTTGGATGTTACGCCAGGGAGGAAGCCACACCGGTAGGCCCACCACGATCATGGCGGCAAACAAAGCTACCTGTTCTCGATAGTAAGCCAGACCAATTTCAGCCGGGGTGGTCAGGAGATCAATCAATAAACTGAGCAGGCCCACAATTCCACTGAGCAGAACACCCAGGCCGATGGCTGCAACCAGATAGGCGTAAACACGGCGCACGCTGGCCTGGCGAGGTACTTCGGGGGCGCGCTCGGCATCCTGGCGCAAAACGTACCAGTGATAAGCCCAGAGCACGCCGCCGACAATTAATAAAGGCAGCGGACCGCTCAATTGGCTCAATAGCGGCTCGCCGGTGGGCGGCGCCCCCAGGGCCAGTTCGATGAGCCGCTTCAACAACAAACTGGCGCTGACTACGGCCATCACCGAAAAAACAAAAATGTTGAGGTAAAGATAAATTTTGCGCAGTACCGAACGCTCCTCGGCTGGATCGCCGCTGGCGAAAGCCCGTTGCAGCGACAACCAGTGAGTTATCCACACCCCACACCCCACCAACAATTGGGCGCTGCTGTCGGCCACCGGCGTCTGCCAGTTAATACCCGTGGCCAAAGATTGCATCAGGGTACGCAACAACCCGATGCCGCCCAAACCGACCATAACCAGCCCGACCTGGGAGAAAGCCAACAAATACAAGCGACGAACGCCCAGATGGTCGCCGCGCCGTGGCACCAGACGATTGTCGATTTGCAGCTCTCGCCACAGGTAAAACCAAACGATGCCCCAGGCAATGATGGCTGCAAGATGTTCGCCAGTGGTCAAGTTGTAGGGATAGTATGTTTTGGGGATACCGCCGAGCAAAGCCAAAAAAAGGTTGTCTACCAGCCGGTAGACATTGCTGATGATGGGAGTTGCGCCGGTAGCCATCAACCCGCCAAAGAAAATCCGGCGGATGATTGAGGCGCGTTCCTCAATATCTTTAGCCGCCAGCCGTTGGGCCATAAACCAATGAAATAGAAAAATGGGCAAACCCACAATGATAACGGCCAGTAGAGAAGCCAACTCGGTAAGTTGTCCCCGGCCAATCTCCTCACGTAACACCAGCCGGGCCAGCAAGATAACGGCCCAGGTAATGGCGGTCAGGCTGATGGCCGAGACAAGATAGAGATAAATGCGTTGGACGGTTTTCATCTTTCACTTCTCCCTTTAAGTTTGATTTTCTGGGCTACTTATCCGGCTCTTCATTCCAATCATAACCCCAGTAGGGATAGGGATAGTTGGTCAGTTTCCATTCACCGTTGGCACCGCGGCGCAGATGGGCAACCTCCTCGCTGGTGTAACGACCACTATCAAACGGCCCGCCGCCGCTATAACTGGTGGTGGCTACTTCCACCCTCGCCCGGTCGCCATCGATGCTGCTCTGTCCTACCTCCAGGGAAACTTCTGAGCCATAGTAACTATTGTCTACCGTCCGGATGAATTCATCCAGATCCGGCTTCGACTTGAGGTCATCCGCCAGGTAACCATAGGCTTTTTCAAACTCTTTGCGCTGAATGGCCAAAAAGTAGTTGTGGACCACGCCGTCCGGCGTGTCTTCGGCAATGTATTCCTCTCGCTGGCCGCGAGCCAAAACCAGCACCATGGCCACAATGACCAGCAGCACAATACCGATCACAATACCGATGAGAAATTTATCATTTTTCATTGATTGCCTCCTCTGTAATTCTCTATTCACCAGTATAGCATCTAAATGGTTGGAAGTAACCTGTCAAAAGTCAGGTTGTAGAGAAAGAAAGGTCAGGATGTGAAAACCGGGGGAGGGGGATATTCAATCCGGGCGCGGGCTACGGCCAGGCCATCGATGGCCAGAACGGTGATGTGGATGTTGTTGGGGAGGATGACTTTGTCCTCTACTTGCGGCAGACGCCCCAATTCGGTCATAATCAAACCACCAATTGTTTCAACGCCGGGTACGTCTCTCACGCTGCTCAGGTCAAGGTAATCTTCTAGGTCCTCGATTAAAAAATCCCCGGCCACTTCCAGCACGCCGGGCGCAAGTTGAACTAACGGCTCATTTTCCAGGTCAAACTCGTCGCGCACCTCGCCCACAACTTCTTCCACCAAATCCTCCAGGGTGACAATTCCGGCGGTACCGCCAAACTCGTCCAACACAATGGCAATATGAACACGCTGGCGTTTGAACATGGTGAGTAACTTCTCAACCGGGTAATTTTCCGGAACCACGGGTACGGGTCGCAGAACCAGCCGGATGTCGAAGGTACCCCTGGAGTGAGCCTGGTAGCGAACCAAGTCTTTAACATGCAAGATACCAATAATGTGATCAAGGTTTTGTTCGTAAACCGGCAGGCGACTGTGCCGGCTTTCGGCCATCTGCTCGAGTAGGTCGGCCAGAGAAATATCATGAGGCACCGCCTCAACCCGAGGTCGAGGCGTCATCACCTGATTTACCTGTCGCTCCCGAAAGTCGAAAATGTTGCGGATGATTTCTTCTTCGTTGGTAGTCAGCAGCCCGCCTTCGACGCTCTCCGAGACGAGCAGCTCCAATTCCACGGTCGAATGGAGCCGGGCCTGACCCTCGGTGGGGGGAATGCGAAACAGGTACAGCAAAGCGTTGCCGATACCATTGAGCAGGCGCACCGGAAGGGAAAAAATTGTCTGCATCAGGCGCATCGGTTGGAATACGGCAAACACAGCCCGATTCGGTGCGGCCAGGGCCAACGATTTGGGCACCATTTCGCCGCCGACAATGTGGAGATAAGTTAACAAACTGACCGCTATGAGGTAGCCAAGCGTGGTAATCACCGCTTCGTGGACGTCAAGACCCAATAATCGCCCCAGATAAGGCTCAAGGAAGTGGGAAATTTGTGACTCGCCGTACATGCCCAGGCCAAGCGAGGCCATGGTGATGCCTAACTGAGCCGTGGCAATATAACGATTCTGGCTGTCGGTTGAACGGAGAATGCCCAGCACATTGGCAGCCAAACGCTGGCCCTCGTGGGCCAGCTGTTCCATCTGGCTGGCCCTAACGCCGATAATGGCAAATTCAGCCACCACAAAGATACCGTTGAGCATAATCAGCAGAATAATGACAATGGCTGGCACCATGAGTGTTTCTAAACCGGGCAATTCTCCTGTGGTTATGGCAGCGGTTACCAGCAGGCCGGGCAGGGGCAGACTCAGGCCAAACAGCAATAACCTTGCGCCCAACGGGTACTTGATCATTGCTCGGCCACCTCCCATTCGCTGATGTGAGGCAGGGCCTCAAGAGGAAGGAGGGAAACTTCAGAAACGCTGCGTCCCTCAACCGCTTCCACGCGAATGGTAACCCCCGGCACGCCAACAGTCACCCTGTCGCCGGCAACGGGCAGGCGTCCCAACTCACTAAACACCAACCCACCCAGCGTGTCGGCTTCGGTATCGGGCAAGGTCAGGTTCAGATATTCGTTGACATCCGTCACCAACAGGTCGCCCCGCAGATGAATCCGCCCTTCTTTGTCCGAGGAAATCAGGGGAAGCTCGTCATCAAATTCATCCTGAAGCTCGCCAAAAACCTCTTCGATGAGGTCCTCAAAGGAAATGAGACCGGCCGTACCACCATATTCATCCAGAACAATAGCGACATATTGTCGTTTACTATTGAGCGTGGTCCATACCTCAGCAATTGGCAGCGACTCCGGCACGTAAAGGATTTTTCGCACCACTTCTCTGGGGTCTTGTTGCGCCTGCAAACGCAGCCGGAAGAGGTCTTTAATATGGACAAAACCGATGACATTATCAATACTAAACTCATAGACAGGGATCCGGCTGAAGCCGGCCCGGCAGGCCCGCCCGATGATTTCATCCACAGTACTTTCGATGGGGGCCACAACCAGCCGGGTACGGGGAATCATCACCTGGCGGGCCGTCAATCCCCGCAGGCGAAAGACGTTGCGCAGCATCTGTTGCTCCTCATCGTCAAGTAAGCCGCCCTGGTGACTTTCGTCAACCAGCAATTCGATCTCCTGGGGAGAATGGATGTGGCTGTGGCCCTCATCGTAATTTATTTTTAGCAGCCTGAGAATCAAATTGCCACTGCCGTTCAGAAACCAGATGAAGGGCCGAAAGATGACCAGCGACCACGTCATCGGAAGGGCTACCAGAAGGGCCATTTTTTCGGGGTATTGAATGGCGATCGATTTGGGGAACAACTCGCCCAAAACAACCTGCACGAAGGTCAAGAAGATGAGCACCACCGTGGCCGAAATGGAATAGGCCGCAGTTTCGGCCAGATTACCCAGTTTGGCCAGGAGTGGAGCTAACAGGGTGGCAACGGTATTTTGGCCGTAAGCGCCCAACACCAGCGAGGAGAGCGTAATGCCAACCTGGCAGGCAGCGATGTAAGTATCCAGAGACTTCCGGTCTTCCACAACCGGCAGCAGGATTTGGGCCAGGCGGTTCCCCTCACTCGCCATCTGGCTGAGACGAGTTTCGCGAGAGCTGACCGTGGCAAATTCAGCCGCCACATACAGTGCGTTGGCAAACACCATCAAAGCAATGGTGATAACCACAAAGATTAGGGTTGACATTTAGCTGGTTACATCTCCCAGACCCGCTGCCACACCTCACGGGCCAGCCGGGTAGCCTTCTCGGCGATGGCCACCTCATCAAGGGTCAACACCTGGCGGTCTTTCATCAACAGTTGTCCCCCGGCAATGGTGTGAGTCACGTGGCTGCCGTCCATGCCAAACACCAACTGCCAGGGGTAGTTGGCATCGGTTAATGGCGTGTAGGGCACGTAATCCAGTAGAATGATGTCGGCAAACGCGCCGGGCTCGAGCGCGCCAACGGGTTGGGGGAAGAACAGACCGGCGATAACGGCGTTGTTGTCAAAAGCAATCTCCATCAGCCGGTCGCCGGGCATGACCCGGGGGTCACCTTTGCTGTTGCGCTGGAGCAGGTAAGCGGTGTGGATTTCGGTGAACATGTTGTTGGTAAAACCGTCGTTGCCCAAACCCACGGTAATGCCCTTGTTGAGCATTTTCTCAACCTCGGCCACGCCGACGGCGTTGTTCATATTGCTGCGCGGCTGGTGGCTGACTTTGGTTTGCGTGGTTCGGAAAGCATCCATCTCGTAGGCGTCCACGTGGATGGCATGCGCCACCAGGGTCTTTGGCCCCAAAATGCCTCTCTCTTCGAGTCTTTCGGCGATTCGCTGACCATATTTTTTCAGACTGTCGGCTTCGTCAGCTTTGTCTTCGGCCACGTGGATATGAAAGCCGGTGTTCAATCCCTTGGCGGCATCCACACACGCGGCCAGGGTCTGGTCGCTCACCGTAAACGAGGCATGCAGGCCAAACGAGCCGCCCAGTTTAGGCTCGGGCCGGGCTTGCAAGCGTTTCAGAAACCGCACGTTTTCGTTGATCCCGGCGATAGCTCCCTCGGCCCCATTCCGGTCGGTAACTTCGTAACAGAGACCCACCCGCAGCCCCGACGCGGCAGCGGCTTCGGCCAGCGCGTCCAACGACCCGTCGATGTGGGTGGGGCTGGCGTGATGGTCAATTAAGGTGGTAGTGCCGTGGCGAATGGCATCAACCAGAGCCACCAGGGCGCTGTATTTGCTGTCTTCCAGGGTCAAGGCCCGATCGATCTTCCACCACAAACGCTCCAGGATTTGCATAAAGTTTTCCGGCGGCTCGCCGGGAATAGCCATCCCCCGGGCAAAAGCGCCGTAAAAATGGGTATGGGCGCAAATCATGCCAGGCATGACAATTTTACCGGCGGCATCCAATTGTTCCGCCTCAGGATAGCTGCGAGTCAGGTCAGCCGTGCGACCCACGTCAATAATCGTATCGCCCTGGTAGTAGACGGCTCCGTAAGGAATAACCTTTTTTTCGCGACCAAAAGTGAGTATAGTGCCATTAGTAATTAACATTTCGTCGTTTCCCCTCGATTCTGATGATGTCATTTTTATGTCATTTTAGTCGGGTGTTGAGATAAGGTCAACATTTGCCCCACCCCGCGCCTGGGTTATAATGCCTACACCCTTTTGGCCGAGGTAAAGGATGAACAAAGTTTCCATTGTGATGCCATGCTATAACGAAATCGACACGATTGCGACGATTATTGACCAAATCTTGCAGGTTGAGTTACCTCTCGAGCGAGAACTGGTTATTGTTGATGACTTTTCTACCGACGGCACCCGAGCTTATTTACAACAACTCGATGCTCGAGATGAAATCCGGGTGGTTTTTCACGACCTCAACCAGGGCAAAGGAGCTGCGTTGCGAACCGGCTTTGCCCACGCTACCGGCGACATCATCATCGTTCAGGATGCCGACCTGGAGTATGACCCCAAGGAATATCTCAGATTGTTGCGACCTATTTTGGATGGTAAGGCCGACGTGGTGTATGGATCCCGCTTTAGCGGAGGACAGTCGCACCGGGTTTTATACTTCTGGCACTCGTTGGGCAATCGTTTTTTGACCTTCCTGTCCAATATGTTCACTAACCTCAACCTGACCGATATGGAGGTTTGTTACAAGGTCTTTAAGCGCGAGATTCTCAACCAGATAAAATTGGAAGAGGATCGTTTTGGCTTTGAACCGGAAGTGACGGCCAAAATTGCACGGCTCAATTGCGCCATCTATGAGGTGGGTGTCTCTTATTATGGGCGTACTTATGAGGAAGGCAAGAAGATTGGTTGGAAAGACGGGATGCGGGCGATTTATGTCATTTTGAAGTACGGCTTGTTCAAGCGAAACAGCAACAGAACGAGTTAGCGAGTCAGCAAATTATATACTTGTGACCTCGCTGATTCGCTGACTCGCTGATTCCCTCATTCAATCCAATTCAACATCCGCTCATTCATACCCCAATATACCAGGCCCCATGAGGCCTGTACCTCCCCTGAAAAGAGGGGGCGTTGATCGCTGCCATCCGCGTTCATCACCCAGATTTCCCACTGCCCGGTGCGATTGGTGACAAAAGCAAGGTGCTGACCGTCGGGTGACCAGGCCGGGGAGGCGCTGCTGTATTGGGGATCGGCCAGAAGAGGCGGTTTGGTGAGACGCTGGCGGCCGCCGGTGGCCAGATCAAGAGTATAGACTTCCCAATGATCGTGCTGTTTGTAGGTCAGGGCCAGCGTCTGGCCGTCGGGCGAAAAGACCGGGCCGGTGTCGCGCAGGTCGGCGGTCAGCGGCCATTGTTTGCCGCTGGTCAGGTCAAGCTGCATCAATCCCTTGTTGCCATCGTAAACCACCCGCCACGGGTTGTGCCGGTCCCAGGCCGGGTTGTAACTATACAGGTCCACTGGCAGGTCTTCAAACTTGCCGGTCGCCACGTTGACCCGGCGCAAACTCCATTGCAAATCTTCAAGGCGAATAAAACAAATCGACAGAACGCCGGTGGTGGGATCGAACCGGGTCTTCAAAATTCTGATGTTTTCCGGCAATCTGACACGTTCATCAGGGCCAAAGCTCCGGCATTCCCGCTGGGGGTCTCGCAGGCCGCCGTGTTGAAACGAGACAATAATCTCCTGCCCGTCCGGCGACCAGGTGGGCGACTTGGCTTGCAATGTTTCGCCCAAAACGGCACGCTCGCCGTGGTCATTGAGATTGAGCGTAAAAAGCGTGCCCAACTCCACCCCGTCCCAACGGGTAAAGGCAACCTGGTTGCCATCCGGCGATACCGCCGGGTCGATGACGCCACCGGCCAGGCGATGCAGCCCTGTGCCATCCACATTGATAAGGTAAAGATCGCCGCCACTGCCGGTCATAAAGACCAGCTTCCCCTTAAGACCACCGGCTGAGGCTGAAGGGCTGACGGGCGAAACGGAATCTGAGGGTGGTGGTGAAACTTGCGCCGCAGGCACATCGCCAAGAGGCCCGCTGATGCGGGTATAGGCCGGTCTGCCCGAAATCCAGCCAGTTTCGCCGGACGGAGTGATGATTTGTAGCCAATGGCTACCAGGAGCCGTACCGACAATCTCAAACGTTTCTCCCGCCAGAGCAACGCCAAGGCTGGGGTAGTCGACTCCCGGCCCCTGCCGAATGTGGAGCGAACCGGCAATCACTTCAGCCTGGGCCAGACGCGGGGTGGGCGTGGATGGCGCTGACAACGGTAACGAAAGGTCAGAAATCATCAACGGAGTGCGGGTGGGGGTAGGGCTGGGGTAGGGCAGACGGGTGGCGGTGGGCGCGGCAGCGTTAATTTGACTCTGCGGCGTGGCGGAGCGGTTGAGCGGGACAATGGTGGGCGTGGGGGCATGGTTGCCTACCTCGCAGGCGGCAAGTAAAGTTAAGGCTAAAATGAATATCCAGAATCTCGTCTTCACGTTACTCGTACCTCAGAGCCTCAATGGGTTTGAGCCGGGCAGCGCGGGTGGCCGGATAGACGCCAAAGAAAAGCCCCACCGCCGCGGCAAAGCTGGTGGCCAGCAGAATGGAGTCGAGCGTGACCACGGTTTCTTCAAAATCGGGCATGAGCACCGGCAGCAATGCCGATACGCTGTAGCCTAATCCAATCCCCAAAAATCCGCCAATCAACGATAGAACAATGGCTTCAACCAGAAATTGGAGCAGAATATCCCGCCGCTTGGCGCCTACGGCCTTACGGATGCCAATTTCGCGGGTGCGTTCGGTTACCGAAACCAACATAATGTTCATAATGCCAATCCCTCCCACAAGCAGTGATACGGCAGCGATGGAGCCCAGAAACACCGAGAGCGCGGCAGTTATGCTGCTGCCAAACTCCAGCAATTCACCCTGGCTGATGATGGTAAAATCTTTCTCGTCGTCCGGCCCAATGCGATGTTGCTCGCGCAGAACCCGGTCAATTTCGTCGGATACGCTGTCCATCTGTGCCTGAGTGGTCACCTGCACGTAAATGGCCGAGACCTTCAGTTCGCCACGGAACGCGCCCGCTTTGTATAAACGGGTTTGCGCCGTGCTCAGGGGAATCAGCACGTCGTTGTTTTCATCGCCAAAAATGCCTCGTTCTTTTTCTGCCATCACGCCGATAACCTTAAAAGGTATGCCGTTGAGTTTGACGGTTTGCCCCAGCGGGGACTCGAAGGCCTCAAACAACTCATCGGCCACGTTGGCGCCAAGGACAACCACGCGGCTGCGCCGGTTAAGATCCATCTCGGAGATAAAGTTGCCCATGGCCAGGATTACGTTTCGCACGCTTTCGTACTCGGGGGTAACACCGGTGATGGTGCTATTGGTCACCTCGGTTTGTCCCCGAATCACCGAACGCGGCCAGCCCTGATAAACCGGGGCCACGGCCGCCACGCCGGCCACCCTGGCCGGGTTGGCCATGGCCCGGATGTCGCCCATGGTCAATGGTTCGGCGGCGCGTTGCCGACCGCTAACCTGCCGACTGGAAGCGCTGCTTTCTGAGCCGCCAAAAATATCAAAGTTTCCCTCGATAATCCACAGAACATTGGTGCCCATGCTTTCGATGCTACGATTGAAGCTCCGCTCAAAGCCCTTGCCAATTGACAGCAGGGCAATTACTGCCGCCACCCCAATGATAATCCCCAGCATGGTCAGAGCGGTGCGCAGTTTGTTGGTCGTCAACCCTCGCAGGGCAATGAGCACGCTTTCCCAAAGTTGCATTAGTTTCTTCCCATCCTGGATAAGTCTATGTTGACCCGTTCCGGCTGTCGTTTACCAAAACTCCGTCGGCCAGTTGCACAATGCGATGCGTATGGTCGGCAATATTCGCTTCGTGCGTAACCAGCACAATGGTAATGCCTCGTTCCTGGTTCAATCGTTCAAAAATCGCAATAATCTCGGCGCTCGAGGTGGAGTCCAGGTTGCCGGTTGGCTCGTCGGCCATGATGATGGCCGGATGATTAACCAGCGCCCGGGCGATGGCCGCCCGCTGCTGCTGCCCCCCAGAAAGTTCGTTGGGTTTATGGTGTACCCGGTCGCCCAGCCCAACCAACTCCAACGCGGCGATGGCTTGCTCGTGTCGTTGGCGTCGCCCCACCCCGCTGTAAACGAGAGGAAGCTCCACGTTGCGCAGGGCAGTGGTGCGCGGTAACAGGTTGAAGTTCTGGAACACAAAGCCAATCTGCCTGCCGCGAATTTCGGCCAACTGGTTGTCGTCCATCCGGGCCACGTCAACCCCTTTTAGATGGTATGCGCCGGAGGTCGGCTGGTCCAAGCAGCCCAGAATATTCATCAAGGTCGACTTGCCCGAGCCGGACGCGCCCATGATGGCCAGCATCTCACCCGCCTCAATCTCCAGCGAAACGCCGCGTAAGGCGTGCACGGCCACTTCACCCATTTGATAGGTTTTGGTCAAATCTTTGGCCTCAATAACAAGATTGTTGTTCATGGGTCTTACAGGTTTGGGGTAGACAGCGATTCTGGCTCGCTTCTGATAATCACCTGGTCGCCTTCATCCAGCCCGGTGACAACTTCGGTTACTGTCTCGTCTTGCAGGCCCAATTCGATCTCGGTTTTCACGGCGTTACCTTCGCTATCCAGCTTCTCTACATACACCGTCGCCCCGCCCGTGGTACGGTCGATCTGGATGGCCTGGTTGGGCACCACCACCACCTCTGCCAGGCGCCGGGTTTCGATGGTGGCGTTGGCCGTCATCCCCGGCAACAAGTTAGCGGCCTCGTTGCCGGTGTCAAAGGCAATGATCACCTCGTACATCACAATAGCGTTCTGGTCATCTTGCACCGGTCGCGGCGAGATGTCGGCCACCCGTCCCTCAAACTCTTTATCGAGAAGGGCATCGATCACGACCAGGGCATTTTGAGCGCGGCCAATCCGGCTGATGTCAAGCTCGTCCACCTCGGCTTTGAGCAAAAAGGCCGAAGTATCGGCAATGATAATGGCGGCATTTTGCGCCTCACTGAGAACCCGCTCGCCCGGCTCGATGTTGATATCCAACACCACCCCGTCGGTGGGCGCAACGAGTACCGCGCGCTCCAAATCCCGCTTGCTTTCTTCCAGGGTAATGCGCGCCCTTTCGACAGCCGCTTGCCGCGAGGCGATGTCGGCGGCGCCGGGGCCTTGAAGCAGCTCGGCCAGGGTGGCCTCGGCGTCGGCCAGGGTGGTGCGGGCCTCGGCAATCTCAATTTCGGTTGGACCGCGCGTTTTCAGGTTATAGTCGGCCTGAGCAGCTTCATGTTCCAGGGTGGCCTGCTGCAATTGATTGGCCTGGGGCATGGCCGCCACGTCGCCGCGATAGGCCACCTGGTCGTAGGCCCACTGCGCTTCTTTGAGCACAATTTCTTTGCGCTTTAGTTCAACCGCAGCCTTGATGATTTCGTCTTCGTCGGGACCCTCCAGCAACTTGGCCAGTCTGAGCCGGGCGCTTTGGACGCGGGCTTGAGCCGCCTTGATCTTTTCCTCCAGCTTCGGTTCAAAGAGCTTTTCCAGCTCGGCTTCTTGCTGGGTCAGGTCAATCTCGGCGCGGCGGATGGCCAGTTCCAGGTCGTCGGTGGTCAGGAGGGCCAGCACGGTGCCGGCCATTACGTGTTGGCCGCGCTCAACCAGCACGTCCGCTACCACTCCGCCGATTTCAAAGTTCATTTCCACTTCGGCTTTGGGTTCAATGCGCCCCGTCGTACTGACCGTGTCCAGCAGGGTGTCCCGCCCAATCTCGACAATTTCGATATTAGGGTCTTCGGCCAGGCTCTGCGGCTCGGCAGGCTGAAAGTAGTAGTAACTGCCCACGGTGGCTCCAATGACCACGGCCAGAATAAGAAGGATGCTCAATACACGTTTCATTTAACCGTTCCTCTGGGTGTCTCCGTATCTTGTCGGGAGCGTTCAAAGATTTTCTTGTTCCCAAACTGAGTTTGGGAACAAGAAAAAAACGCTCCCGTTTCCACTCACTCAACGCCTAACCTGACATTTTTAGGACATCAAAAGTATAGTAATCTGCGTCTGAAAAAAGGTGACTGTCACCTGCGAATTATCGAACTGAGGTCAGTAGGGTTGATATTATCCGGCCATACGTACAGACAAAATTGCCCAACCGACCGAAAAGCCGAGGGTCAGAATTGCATACACAATCACCAGCAGAGCCGACTTTCCCCGACTCATGCGGGCCACAACCGACAATCCCCATACGGCCAGTAACAGGTGCCACAGCCAGAACAGGTCGAGATTGGCCAGCAGCACATACACCGGATTTTTGGCGTCGGCCAGCATGTCGCCGGTTCCGACAAAAAACGATAGCCCGGCATACTGGAGCATGCTCTGGGTAACCAGGATGATGCCCATTTGCACCAGATAAGCAATGGCCAGCGGCAGGCGCGACCAGTTGGTCATCGTAAAGACTGAGCCAAAGGTGGTGTCGTCGCCCCCCCAAATAAGCGAACCAAAGTACAAAAACGCCGCCTGTACGAGCGTCCCGATAATGATGGTCAAATAGCCCAACAACAGGCTCATGGCCAGCATAAACGGTAACGAGAGCGTATAGGCCATCACCGACCGGGCCGCTTCGACCTGTGCTTCAGGCAAGGTGGCCAATTGTTTTTCGGCCTGCTCGCGGGCAAATTCGGTGGTGTACGGAGTCTGAAAGATGGTAACAAGGGTGAAGGCGATCAAGACCACAGCCAGCGGCAAGGCCCAAGTGGTCCATTTACGGCGTTTGAGGACGGCGACAAAGGTGGAAACGGGCCGATCAATAATGCCAAACAGATGAAACCACAACGAGCGGCTCTCCTGACCGGTTACAGATTCGGTAGAAGTTGTCATTTTTTCTTCCCAAATTTTACTTTGATTTTCTGCCAGTATACCGGATGAATGTTACCAATAACTGTAGCCCGGCTACAAAAAATTGTACATATTCAATACGAAAAAAAAGCCGGGGAGTTGTATTACATCTAAAGCACTCCCCGGTTGGGTTATCTTCTGGACCGGTATGTTTATAGTTAGCATTCCACGATGCGTTGCATCGTTCTTTCAGGCAAGGAAAACGGGGGAACTACCCCCCCCAGCCCCCCGCTACGGCGTTTTCCTTAGCAGGATGATAAGTTGCGTCGTTATTCTGGAATGATTCAGACCTCTCTATAATATCCAATCCGTGTAAAATGGGCAAAAATCTTCACAAGTAACTATTTCGACAAAATTGAAAACTGCCTGGTGGGTAGATAATATGCCTTCGGTCGATATTATCGCACCACCAGCACGGGCCGGTCGACCTTGGTGATAATCTTGTGGGCCAGGTCATCCAGTAAGATGCGTCGCCAGCCCTGGCCGCGAAACGCACCGATTACCACCAAATTGTAATCTTCCTGCTGGGCTTCCTGCAAAATCTCGTCAACCACCAGGCCATGGCGAACTTTGGGTTGCGGCTGCACGTGGAGTTGTTGCAGCATCTGCACGTCACGGATCAGCAACTCACCTTCGGGCGTGCGTTCGCCAATCAGTTCGTCGGTATTAGCCCGCAAGTTAGCCCCCCGTACCCCTGGCCCGGCACTAATTTGCGACATCACGTGCAAAACCGTGATTTCATCCTCCGGCTTGATCAAATCGGCCAGTTGGTCGGCAAAACGGTCGAGCAAGGCGGGGGTTTCTGCCCCGCTGTCGCACAGCAAAATGCGCCGGATGGGGCCAATGTTGCCCTTGGCAATAATCACCGGGCAGGGGGCGTGTTCTACCACCCGCTCGGCAGTTGAGCCAAGCAGAAAGCGGGTGGTCAGTTGATGCTGCTGTCGCTCGCCAACCAGTACCAGGTTGCAACAACCTTCTTCGGCTTCACGGATGATTTCTTCGGCGGGATGGCCAACCCGCACCACGGTGCGTACCTGGGATGGTGGCAAGTTCAAAATCTTGATGGCCCGCTTCAGAATCTCCTCGGCCTTGCGATATTCAGTTTCATGCCGGATAACGGTGACAACGGTTGGGGTTTTGCTGGCACGACCCGTTTGCAGTAGATGAGCGCCAAAGCGCAGGGCTTCTTCGGAATGGGGTGCGCCGCCAGTGGCCATTAGAATTTGCATTAGTTGTTTGCTCCTGCACCTCAAAGAGTCATCAAAATGAGCGGCACTACAAAAATGACAACCATAAAAATAGCCAGATTTCGCTTGCGAACGGTCATCCACGCTACAGCATTCAGCATGGCCCGCTCGTACCGGCGGTAAATGAAAAGCAGGATGATGACCGATACCAAGGTGATGCTAAACATCTCGACAAAAACAACCGTAAAGGCTGGAAGATTGTTCAACAGCACCGCCGCCAGCAAGGTGTCGACAAACGTGGTAATGTTGGCCCCCATAATGTAGGGGATGATATTCTCTCGCCGGACAAAACCGCGATTGCTGAGCGGTACCAGGATGCTGAGCGACACGCTGACCGACATTGAGATGAGCGTGATACTTGCCCCCAAAATAAACATAATCCACGGGCGATACACCAGGCGCGACATCCGGCCCACCTGGCTCTCTTTGATGGTCATTTGGGGCAGGCAGCGATCAAACAGGTTAAAACTGAGCATAATGATGCCAATGCCCACCACAAACAACGACCAGCCGGGCAGAAAGTCGACCAGTAGCCTCACAATGGGATTAAAAATCAGATCGATGATGGAATTGAGCAAAACACCGGACTGAAGTTGGATATCATTGAGCAGGCCGGTATATAAAACAACAGCGCCAATGGCCAGTCCAATCAGGTAGGTGGTGCCGGTCACCGTGAGCGATAATAGCCCCATTCCCAAACTGACCGAGCGGTCGCGCCCTCGCAGTACATAAATAAAGCCAACAAAAAGAACGATGAAGCTGGCGCCTAAACGACTGCCCGTAATCATGGCAAACGCGCCCAGTTTGTCAATCACCCCGGCATCAAAAAAAGTAAGGGCCGCCGCGGCTACCGGCGACCCACTCATAATCAGGTAGGCAAACAGCCAGCCAAACCCCAGAGCGTTGGCCGCGTTACGCACGGCAAAGCCATCGCGCACTAACGGCGCAATGACCCGCGCGCCCTCCTTCATCAGATTGATGGCCAGGATGAACAGAAACAGGCTGGCGATAAACAAAGCAATTTTGCCAACATGAAGGCGCGCCCCGAGTTTTTTCATCATTCCGGCATAACCGATCAAGGTTGACCAGGATAGCTTCGCCCGGCGGGGGACTGAGACGATTGAGTCTCCTTCCAACGAGCCTGGCATCATCTTATTCTCCCTTCGTGGCTAGCTGCCCAATTTCCGGAACGAGATTTAAGGTTGGTTCAATTTCAGTCTGCCAGGTGGTTTCAATTAATTGCTGGTAAGCAAGTGACCAGCCGCCCAAATCGTCTACCGTAAACGGTTGCTCCAAGGGAATAAAGTCGTCACCGGCCAACCCAATCGGTCGTTGGTGGTAATGGCTGAAGGCTTGCTGACCGGCATCACTCAAGAGATAGTCGACAAACGCCTGCGCTACCGGCGCTTCGGTTGAGGTCACGTTGGCGTCAACCACTACAGCCACATGTTGGGCGATGATGGTCCGAGAGGGAACTACGATTTCCAGCGGCACCTGCCGATCTATGGCCAGCCGCGCATCTTGTTCGTAGGTAATCATAGCATCTCCCGCGCCCAATTCAAAAAGAGTCAAGGCTGCCCGAGCCGAGGGAGCCAATAATCGAACATTGTCCCAGATTGCTTTGAGTTGGGTTTGGGCTATCACCTGGTTGTTGCCGGACGACAGCCAGGCGCTGCCGTATTCAGCCAGCACAGCCCAGGCCCCGGCCCCAGAACTGCGGGGATCGGCGTGGAGCAGTTGCAGGCCAGGACGGGCCAGATCGTAAAAATCAGTAATGCCGGACGGATTTCCGGCGCGGGTGACAATGACCATCGGCGTATAGCTGAAAACGACGGGTTGGGTACGCCATTTCACCCGCCGCCCCACCTTGAGCCAGTTGACATGCTGCTCATTGCTCAGCAGGGCCACGTCGGCGGGCGCTCCCAGGTTAATTTGCCCGGCCAGCGTACCGGATGGTCCAAATACACCCTCGATGGTCAGGTCACGGCCTGTTTCAGCCTCCCAGGTCTGTTCAAAGGTAGGGAAAATACTCTGGGCCAGCACTTCTTCCTGGGTACTGAAGGCATAAACAACCAGCCGGACCGGACCACGAGCGTTGGTGAGAATGCTCTGCCCACCGTAAAAAGCAATAATAAGAATGATAGCGCCGCCCAGAATCCAGCTCGCCAAGCGGGGCCAATTTAACCGCCCGTTTTGGATGAACTGTATTTTTCTGACCATTTAACCGATATCCCCGGCCAGATAAGCCCGGGTACGTTCATCGCGCGGCGTCTTGAATATCTGATCCGCCGGACCAGCCTCCACCAACTCACCCAACCACAGGAAAATCACGTAGTCGGCCAGGCGATGCGCCTGCCGCAGTTGGTGGGTAACCACGACCATCGTCATTTTGTCTTTGAGGTTGACGAGTTGTTGCTCGATCCGTTGGGCCGAGATGGGATCCAGAGCCGAGGTCGGTTCGTCGCCCAGCAATACCTCTGGCTCAACGGCCAGGGCGCGGGCCAGGCAGAGTCGCTGCTGCTGGCCGGTAGAAAGCCCCGAGGCCGGTTTGCGCAGCCGGTCGCTCACCTCGTCCCACAACCCGGCGGCGCGCAGGTTGCGTTCGACGGTCTGGGCCAGGGAGCCGTTGTATTGGCCATGAATACGCGGGCCATAGGCCACGTTGTCGAAGATAGACATGGGCAGCGGAAACGGTTTTGAGGCCAGCAAACCTACCCGCGTCCGCACCTCGGTTACATCTACGCCAGGGCCATAGATATTTACGCCATTTAACAATACCCGGCCAGTGATACGGGTGTGGGCTGTTTCTTCCAACAGCCGGTTCAGGCTTTTGAGCAGGGTGGTTTTGCCGCAGCCCGAGGGGCCAACAATTGCGGTGATTCCTCGGGCCGGAATATCCACAGAGATATCTTTTAAGGCCTGGTGTGAACCATACCAGATGTTAAGATTTTCAATCTGCAAAACTGGTTTGACCATGGTTATTGTCTCCTTACCTACCGAATGACGTGTTTGTTCAACCGTCCGGTCAATTTTCGCGCCAGCAGGCTGAGGCCGAGTACCATCACCGTTAACACCAGCGCCGAGGCATAAGCTCGTTCCTGCACTGCCGGAAAAGGCGTGCCTAACTGAAAGAAGATAGCCAACGGCAGCGAGGCTGCCGGGCTGAATAGGGAGTCGGGCAGGCGATCGGTGTAACCGGCGGTAAACAGCACCGAGGCAGCATCGCCAATGCCGCGGCCAAAGGCCAACAACACCGCCGTCAGCAGGCCGGGCGCGGTTTGGCGCACAATTACCTTCAGCGCGGTTTCCAGGCGGGTGGCTCCCATTGCATACGATGTTTCCTTGAGCGCAAACGGTACCAGCGCAATGGCTTCGTCCATTCCCCGGACCATAATGGGCAGCTCCAACAGGGCCAGAGCAATAATACCGCCCAACAGCGACGCCCGCATGCCCAGCCAGATCATCAAAGTAAACCCAAACGCGCCATAAACAATGCTGGGCACACCCCAAAGCACGTCCAGAGCCAGGCGGGCCAGTTCGCCAATTCGTGAACGGGCGGCGTAAACTTGCAGGTACAGCGCAATCGGCAGGCTCACCAAGAGAGCCAGGAGGGTCGCACCCCCGGCCAGATATAGCGAGCCGACAATGGCGTTCAAAATGCCGCCCTCTTTACCCAGATAATAACCGCCTTTAGGAGTCTGAGTAAGCATGGCCAAATTTAGGGACGGAAGTCCTCGCCAGATGATGGTGCCCAGAATCAGGGCCAGACTGCCCAATACCAACAACATAGAGCCAAACATTAAGAATTTAAAGAGATTTTCTTCTACTTTGCGCTTTTTCATGAGTTACGTCCTATGCATGGCGGGTGAGCCGCATCAACACCAACCGGGAAATCAGGTTGAAAAACAGCACCACCACCAGCAGAATTAAAGCCGCACCCAGCAAAGCCGCATCATACAGGGGGATCGACATCATCTCCCCGTAGTTGTTGGCAATCAGGGCGGTCAGTGGATAAGCCGCATCAAAGATGGAGTGGGGCACTTTGGGAATATTGCCGACTACCATCAACACGGCCATGGTTTCGCCAAAAGCGCGAGAGAACCCCAGCACCACCGCGGCTACCACCCCGGCCAGCGAATATCGCAGCACTACATGCTTGACGGTTTGCCAGCGGGTGGCCCCCAGCGCCAGCGATGTTTCGCGTAATCCCTGCGGTACCGCCCGAATCACTTCCTCGGCCACGGCAATGATGATGGGAAAGACCATCACCGCCAGCACCAGACTCCCGGCCAGCACGCCATAACCGGTGGGGTTGTCGCTGCGGAACAGAGGAATGAACCCCAGCCAGCGTCCCAATACCGGCGAGATTCGTTCCACAAAAGGCACCACCGCCAAAACACCCCAAATTCCAAACACAACGGAGGGGATACCGGCCAGCAGGTCGATAAACGGTTTGACCAGCCCCCGCACCCGCTCCGAGGCATACTCCGACAGGTAAATGGCCGTTAACAGAGAGGGCGGCACAGCAATGACCATAGACAGGCCGGTAACCCATAACGTGCCGATAATGAACGGGTAAAAACCAAACGCGCCTTGCAGCGGATGCCAGGTGCTGGAAAACAACAGTTCGGTTATCGGCTTGACCACCAGGATGGGTTGGGTACGCACATACAGGGCCAGGGCAATCACAGGCACCAGCAACCCGGTCAACAGGGTCAGCAGGGCCATAACCCATTTGCCCAGGCGGTCTCTGGCGTGTCGGCTTAGTCCCCACCCACCAAATTGCCGGGTTTTGAAACGCTGTCGATATTGGCCTAGAACAATTGTTTTTTGCATTTTTTACTTCTCCAGTTTGCTTAACTCTGCCTCAAGCTGTTGCGCGGTCAGGGGAATATAGCCTACCTCATCGACGTATTTTTGGCCATCGGTGAGAATCCAGGCAATAAATTCTTTCTCCAAACCATCAGGCTGGCCCTGAGTCACCAGATTCAGTTCGCGGGCCGGGGGTGAGGGATAATGCCCCTCGGCAACAGCCTTAACGGCCTCTACTTTGGTATCGTAAATTTCTTCCGAGTCGGCCTGGCCGTTGTTGTTCACATCAAGTGGAGCCACCCGTGCGCCAACTACAGGCTGGCCGGTGTCAGCGTCAAAGGCATAATTCAGGTTGTTGTAGCCGATACCCAGCGGGTCTTTGATCACCGCATCCAATACGCCAGGATCGCCGTAAACACCCACCCCCAGCAGGTCTTCTTGTTTTTTATCGCCCAGGAAAACGGCCCAGGTGGCCGGAGCGCCAGCCGCATCAGAGCGAGTGAACACATGGATCGGGTCGGTGACCTCGGGCCGGCCCACCACCTGCCCCCAAGTGGTTATCTCGCCGGTGATGTAGATGCCAATGAGAGTTTCCTGGGTCACGCCCTGCCGGTGGATGTCTTCCCAAACCGGGTTCTGCTCGTTGACCGTGAGGAACACGGCATCTTTGGTGACCGACACCCAGAAGGCGCCTTTCTCAATTTCCTCCGGGTAAATTTCGCGAGAAACCATGCCGATGTCTACGGCGTTGGCCAGGGCATCGGCCATTCCTTTGCCCGCGCCGCCTGCCGAGATGTCAAAACGAACGTCGGGGTGTGCTTCCTGATAAACCTCGCTCCAGCGAATCACCATCGGATACAGCGCCCAGGCCCCGGAAATTGTAATTGTGCCGCTCTGGGCCTGCATTTGGGCTGAACCACAACCGCTCAGACTCAAAGTAAGGCTTGACAGAATTAGGAGTACCAGGGTGAACCCCAAAGTCTTTCTCATTTTCTATTCCTCCAGATTTTCACCGAGATTTAGATCATATTTTTGAGAGATACAAAAAAGACCTCAGACAGTTCTGCGGTCTTTTTACAAGAGCAGACCTGTCCCTTCCACTGCTGACGGGGTTAGCTGACGGGTTAGGGTCGGAAGGCGCCCCTCTCAACGACGAGATACACCCCAAATGTTGGATCCCCCGCTCGATCTGGTACGAGGATGTGTGGACCGATTAAGCGACAGAAATTCTCTATGAAATTGTTGGTTTAGCAATGAGCACCGGTCGATCCGCCTTGTGCAATAACGGATTGACCACCTCGCCCAAAAGCCGCCGCAGCCACCAATCGTTTGGGTCGGCAGCAATTACAATTAAATCGTAATCCTCTTCGGCCAACTCTCGCTGAATCTGCTGGCTGGGTGAACCCTGACGAAAGTGCAGCCTGCCATCAACCTCCCAATTGGTCAATTGGTGCGCTATCTGGCGCACTTGATGCCCCAACGGGGTGTCGGTGGCCAGCCAGTCTACCAACCCGTGGGGCATGTAGGTAGCTGCTCGTTGGTACATGGCCGGTGAGGGCGGCACCAGGGCCAACACGATGGTAATCGCGTGGCTGGGTTGAGCCAAACGCACCAGCCAGTCGACAGCGGTGTTGTCCGTTTCATAACCCCGGGTCACCAGCAGAATCTTTTTTAGTGGCCAGCGGGGTTGCCGGGCAACCAGCACCGAAGTGGACAGTCGCTCGGCGGCTTTGATACCTGCCGGTCCGGACAAAATCCGCTTGACCAGGGATTGATCCGGCTCGCCAAAAATCACCAGGTCTTGATTGCAGTTTGCTTCATCCACCAGTTCGCTAAAACCAGCGGTTTCATTATCGTTATCGCCCAGTTGGAAATAGCTGAGCTGGCCGTTCAGTAGATTGCCTAAATACCGGGCATAGTCTTTTATTTCATCGGCAATGGGGCTGTCCTGGTGATAGATCAATATGTTCAAAATAGGCTGGTGGGCCTTGTCGGGCCAAATTTCGGCCAATTGTTGGTCAATCATGGCCTGATTGCCCTGCACCACGTAAGGCTGCATGCCCAAACTGACGGCAATGGCCTCCCGGGCAATCATGTCGCAGGGGTTGGCCATGGCCACGGTGATGTGATCGTTGTCCTTGGCAATGGGCAAGGCATGATAGCGAAACGCCACCGCTGGCGGCAGGCGTTGGGCCACCTTGCGATTCACGATCAGGTCGTCGATGGTTAAGTGTTGAGTTGGGTAAGCGTTAAATGCCTTCATCAAGGTCATCTCCACCTCTGATACTTTAAGTGTAAGCGGGGGAGATGACAAAAACCGTGATGAAGTTGTGACAAAGTTGTGACAAAAATGAGGATAAACGCGTGGGGTGGTTACGCTTTTTCGGGGTCTACGCTCAGCCCATAGCCCAAACCGGGGATGGTTTCAATATGGGGTATCTGTTTGGCTTCGGCTGCATCTGTCTCGGGCGCAGTTTGGGCAATTTTTCTTCGCAAACGGCGGACCAGTTGGCGAAGCATGTCACGGTCGCCGCCTTCTAGCCCCCAAACGTGCTCGATAATGGCTTCGGTAGTGAGCACGTGACCCACGTTTAGCATCAGGTAATCCAGCAGTTGATTCTCGAGGGGGGTGAGCGAGATCGCTTCGCCCTCCTGGCCCTGCCGAATCTCGCGCCGGCTGGGATCGAGCATTAACTGGCCAACCTGTCGAATTGCCGGAGCTGCCTTTTTCCCGGCTCGACGCAGCACCGCCTGGGCGCGGGCGACAAGTTGGCGCGGGCTAAAAGGTTTGGTGATGTAGTCGTCGGCGCCCAACTCCAGTCCGCGCACAATGTCATCTTCTTCATCGCGTACGGTGAGTAAGAGAATGGGCGTGTCATCCTGCTGGCGGATTTGCTGGCACACGGCAAAGCCATCAAGTTTGGGCAAGTTGACATCCAATACGATGAGGTCGGGCTGGTCTCTGGTCCATTCGCCAAGAGCAGCCTCGCCATCGTAAACCTTGGTTACTTCAAAACCTTCGCGACGCAAGGTGAAGGCCACTACATCGGCCAGAACCCGATCATCATCTACCACCAGTGCTTTCATCCCTCTTGCTCCACCGGCAAAGTAAACCAAAAAATCGACCCGCCGCCGGGCCGGTCGTCAACTCCAACCTGACCATCCTCAGCCTCAATCACTGCTTTTACTACCGAGAGACCCAACCCTACTCCGTATTGGCTCTTATCACCACCCGAACCGAGAGAGAAGAAACGGCGAAACAAGTCGCCGCGATGCTCGGGCGAAATACCTTCGCCCCGATCGGCAACAGTTATCTTAACCCGGCCATTGTCTACGCTGGCGCCGATGGTGATTTCGGCCTCATCGGGGCCGTACCGGCTGGCGTTGGAAATGAGGTTAACCAGCACCTGCACCGTGCGCCGTGAGTCGGCCCGTACCACCGGGATGTCAACCGGCAGATCCAGCACCAGCCACTGACCGTGTTTGTCGAGCAAGGGTTGCATCAAACGAATGGCTTCGGCCACAATTTTGCCCAGATTGGCCGGACGCGTTTTCACCTGAAAACGTCCTGCCTCGATACTGGCGCTTTCCAACAGGTTATCGACCAACGTTTGCAACCCCAGAATACCCAAATGCAACGAGACGAGCAATTCTTGCAGTTCGTCCGGGCTGAGGTCCGGGGCCTGATCCAACAACAGTTCCACCGAAGCGGCCAGCGCCGACAACGGCGTGCGAAATTCGTGGGCAATGTTGGCCAAAAAGTGTCCCAGAATCCGGTGCATGGTCTCAGCCTGGCTGACATCACGCAATACCAGGGCCACCCGGGTGTCGTCGGTGTCGGGAGGCATCAGTTGCGCGCCGGTGATGGCCAAGGTAACGTGGCGCCCGTCGGCCAGTTCCAGGGTAACTTTCTGGCGCCGACCTGGCGGGGGAATGAACTGGCTGAAAGGTTCGTCGGTTTCGGCCACGTGAAATACCTCGTCACAAGAACGGTTGAGGGCTTCGTTTTGCCGCCAGCCGGTGATTCGTTCTGCGCCCGGGCTGAAGAAGGTAATCCGGCCCTGCTGGTCCAGGGTGACAATCCCTTCGACAATGGCTTCCAGGAGATGGTCGGCCCATTCTTTTTCTCGACGCAATTCGCTCAGGGTGCGCTGCAAGTCGATGCGAGCATTGTCCAGGGCTTGAGCCACCAATGCTACCTCACGGACATACGGCTCGATCTCGAGGGCCGGTGAGTCCAAGTGGTCCTGGCTCAACGCCATGGCCGCCTCGCTCAAGCGGGCCAGAGGCCGACTAATTCGCCGGGCCAGGAATATCCCCAGGACGGAACCGACAAGGGCCACGACCACCATGCTGCCGACAAGCGTCCACACCAACCCCTGCTGGGGGGCAGTGATACCGGCCACAGCCAAAGACACTTCCGCCGTCAGCGTGCCGGGAAGTGAATTGTTTTGCCAGGGCGGCGAAAGAGGAAAGTTGCGGGCGTAATAGGGTTGGCCCCGGGCCGACGTGAACATACTTTGCTGCTCCTGGCCGTTTAGATCGGGCTGAACGGGCCGTGTTGCTGCCCGGATGTCGGCCAAGCTGGTAACGAGCGGCTGATTGTCTACCAGGAGGGTATGTTCCAGGCCGGTTTCGGCGTGCATCCGGGCTGCAAACTCATCATTCAGGTGGATGCCGGTAATCACCCGGGCCGACGTTTCGGCGGCCTCGAGGGGATGGGTGGCCAACAACCATATCTGCAACTGGTTATCTATGACCATGGTCTGAAAACCGACCGGGGTATGGACGGCGCACGGCGTGCCCGAAGGAATCTGCCCGGCCCAGGCGAATACTTGCTGCCGGTCATCGCAGACAAGCACCAGATCAAGCCCGGCGCCTGCTTGCAGAGTGCTTAAATAAACTGCCGTCGAAGCCGGGTCCCCTTGCGCCAGTAGTTCGCGGAGGGTAGGACGTTGAGCGGTCAAGGTGGCCAGGTTCAGCAATTCGATCTGTTTGGCGGAGTAGAGGGCCTGGGCGGCGCGACACCCCTGCTCTACCTGCGCCCAGGCCTGGCGCTCAAGCTGATTGTGCATCAACCAGATAGCCGGTAACCCCACGGCAATCGCCGTGAGCAACACCAAGGCGGCGAAGCTCAAAATAATTTGGACGGGTAAGCTGCGGAAATCTAACCCTAAATGTTTCATCAGATCCTAACCCGGACAAGGTCGCGTTGCTAACAAGGTCGCATCGCTAACAAGGTCGCGTTGCTACCTTCGCAGATTTTCTTGCTAAATATACAAGAATGTCACGGGTTAGGCACTATAGTAAGCCCAATTTCCCGGCAACGCAAGCAACAAGCCCTAAAAACCCTAAAAATCCCGAAAATTATGGATTTTCACAGATAATACCCAATTTGCGACGGTTATGGTCAAGCAAGAGGCGAACAGGAACGGACAAACGTGATACAATAAAACAAACGCCCCCCTTTTTCGTAACATACATATACTCAACAGCGTCATAAAATAACACAAATCCGCAGAGAATCTTGTTACTTTTTAATGCTGTTGAGTATAGATTGTTATGCGTTCAGCGTTTTGGTTCTATGATGCTGTCGATCCTGTTCGGTTGAGGTCTCGACAATCGTGGAATTACATTTGTCACCCCAGACTCTTGAAGGAGAAAAGCCCAATGAATATTCTGTTAATCTATCCCGAGTTTCCAGATACATTCTGGAGTTTTAAGCATGCCCTGAAATTTGTTCGCAAAAAATCCTCTTTCCCGCCGCTGGGATTATTAACCGTGGCCGCGATGCTGCCACCGGAGTGGAATAAGCGGCTGGTTGATGTGAACGTAACCCGGCTCACCGAAGCCGACTTGGTCTGGGCTGATTACGCCTTTATCAGCGGCATGACCGTGCAGCGCAACTCGGCCCACCAGATCGCGGCCCGTTGCCGGGAGACAGGCGTCAAAATTGTGGCCGGTGGGCCGCTCTTTGTGAGCGAATACGAACAATTCCCCGATGTTGACCATTTTGTGTTGAATGAAGCCGAAGTGACCTTGCCGTTATTTCTAGATGATTTAGCCCGGGGCTGTCCCCAACGGCTCTATACCTCCGCCGAGTTTGCCGACATTCAAGAAACGCCGATTCCACAATGGGATTTGGTTGACCTGCGCCAATACGCTTCGATGTGTATTCAATTCTCGCGGGGTTGTCCTTACAATTGCGATTTTTGCAATGTAACCGCATTGTTTGGCCACCGGCCTCGCGTCAAAACCTCGCAGCAGATTATTGCCGAACTGGATGGTCTTTATCACCAGGGCTGGCGCGGGAACGTTTTTTTTGTGGATGACAACCTGATTGGCAATAAACGGTATCTCAAAACCGAGTTATTACCGGCGTTAATTGAATGGCAGAAACATAGGGTGGGGATACCGTTTTTTACGGAGATTTCCATCAATGTGGCCGACGATGAGGAACTGATTCAACTGATGGTTGAGGCCGGCTTTAACACCGTCTTCATCGGCATTGAAACGCCCGACGAAGAGAGCCTGGCCGAATGTAGTAAAAATCAAAATAAAAACCGCGACCTGGTTGCAGACGTACAACGGATTCAGCGGGCCGGTTTGCAGGTACAGGGCGGGTTTATTGTTGGTTTTGACAGTGACCAGCCCTCCATCTTCCAGCGCCAGATTGACTTTATTCAAAAAAGCGGCATTGTCACGGCGATGGTGGGCTTGCTGCAAGCCCCTCCCGGCACCCGGCTATACGAGCGGTTGAAGCAGGAGGGACGTTTACTGGAATTCGGGTCGGGGGATAATGTGGACGGCACCACCAACATCATCCCTAAAATGAATCTTGACCTGCTGCACGAGGGATACAAAAGTATCCTGGACCATATTTATGCGCCGGAGCATTATTACCAGCGAGTCAGAACCTTTCTGCGTCAGTACAAACTGCCAAAAATCCGAACGGCTCCCCAGCCGCAATACCTCCTGGCCTTTTTCCGCTCCATTTACCGGCTGGGCATTATTGGCCGGGAGCGGGTCCACTATTGGAAGCTCTTGGTCTGGACGCTTTTTCGCCGCCCCACCCTGTTTCCCCTGGCCGTAACGCTGGCCATTTACGGTTATCATTTCCGCAAGGTGTGCGACATGCGCCATTTGGGCTGAAACTGAGTAAAAGAGTTGTTCCCAAATAAGCTTATCAGGACTTACGCATGTCATTCTGAACGAAGCGAAGCGGAGTGAAGAATCCCCTATA
>JAFGNV010000058.1 GCA_016926805.1 Anaerolineae bacterium | reverse complement strand
CAAACTGAAAGGCAATAATGATCCGGCGGCCAAAAACCTGCTCAGCATTGCCGATTACCTGGTCAAAAAGAGCGTTTGGATTATGGGCGGCGACGGCTGGGCCTACGACATCGGCTACGGCGGCCTGGATCACGTGCTGGCCAACGGCCGCAACGTGAACGTGCTGGTTTTGGACACGGAGGTTTACTCTAATACCGGCGGTCAGGCCTCAAAGGCAACCGGCCTGGGCGCCGTGGCCAAGTTTGCGGCGGGCGGTAAACCCACGCCCAAAAAGGACCTGGGGGCGATGGCCATGACCTACGGCAACGTTTACGTGGCCCAGGTGGCCATGGGCGCCAGCGACGCGCACACGGTGAAAACCTTTATTGAAGCTGAAGCCTACAACGGCCCCTCGCTGATCATTGCCTATAGCCATTGTATTGCGCATGGCATCAACATGGCCAAAGGATTGACCCAGCAACAACTGGCCGTTGATTCTGGCTACTGGCCGCTTTATCGCTTCAACCCGGATTTGAAAGCCGAAGGCAAGAATCCCTTCCAGCTTGACTCTAAGCCGCCAAAGATTGCGTTGAAAGATTACATTTACAACGAAACGCGCTACCGGGTATTAGAGCGAAGCAACCCCGAAGCCGCCGCTATGCTTTTGGTGCGGGCTGAAGAAGCCGTGAAAGAACGTTGGGCGCGGTACGAGCAGTTGGCGGGTAAATAGTTGGTTGATTAAGACCTCAAAGGTTGTCCGACATTCGTCGGCAAAACCTTTGAGGTCTTGTTCTTTGGCTGGAATTGTAAGTGGCGTTAAAATGTGACCCCCTTTGCAACCAGGAAGTCATGCTGCCTGGAGCGACCTATAGTTGTCTTACCATTAAAGGAGATTAAGCTATGGATTTAACCACTACCTACATGGGGATGACCCTCAAAAATCCACTTGTGCCTTCGGCCTCACCATTATCGGAGGACATTAACAACATTCGAAAAATGGAAGACGCGGGCGCGTCGGCCGTGGTAATGTACTCTCTTTTTGAAGAGCAGATAATCGGCGAGAGCGAGCAGTTGGACCATTTTTTAAGCTACGGCGAAGAGAGCTTTGCCGAAGCCTTGACTTATTTTCCCGAGGCTGAATCTTACAACGTTGGTCCGGACGGGTATTTGGAATTAATCCGGCAAGCCAAAGCAGCCGTAGATATTCCCGTCATTGGCAGCCTCAACGGCGTTTCCAGCGGCGGCTGGATTGAGTATGCCCAAAAAATCGAGCAGGCCGGGGCCAATGGCCTGGAATTGAATATTTATTACATCCCTACCAGCATCAAGATGACCGGCAGCGAGGTGGAGCAGATGTATGTGGACATCGTCAAGGATGTCAAAAGCAGTATTTCGATTCCGGTGGCGGTTAAACTTAACCCTTACTTTAGCGCTACCGTTAACATGGCCCAGCGCCTGGCCGAGGCCGGGGCCGACGCGCTGGTGTTATTCAACCGCTTCTATCAGCCTGACCTTGACCTGGAACGTCTTGAGGTGGTACCCAACCTGGTGTTGAGCAACTCCAACGAACTGCGCCTGCCGTTGCGCTGGGTAGCAATCCTGTATGGCCGGGTGCCGGTAGATTTTGCCATCACCAGCGGTGTGCATACGTACCTGGATGTGTTGAAGGGGTTGATGGCCGGAGCCAGGGTGACGATGATGACGTCCGAACTGTTACGGAATGGGATCGAGCGCATTGGCGTTATCCTGGACGAGATGCGAGAGTGGATGGACGAGGGTGAATACGACTCCGTGGCCCAGATGCAGGGCAGCATGAGCCAAAAGAACGTGGCCGAACCCGCCGCCTTTGAGCGAGCCAACTACATGAAAGTGCTCCATTCCTGGAAGCCTGACCCGGCCGGGCAAATGAGGTAAAAACGCGGTATGAAGACCTCACAGGTTTTAAAAACCTGTGAGGTCTGGATTAGCCAGGAGGGAATATCCATGCTAAAGCGAATCACTCAATGTTTAATCATTATCCTCTTGCCTATTTTGTTCATTGTAGGCTTTATGCTGGCGGCGCAAGTGGCCCGCGCCGACAATCACCTTGTCACCAATGCCAGCGACAGCGACCCCGGCTCTCTGCGCCAGGCCATTGCCGACGCCAGCGACGGCGACACGATCACCTTTAACGGCGATTACACTATTTACTTGAACAGCACCTTGGTTATTGACAAGCGCCTGACCATTGACGGCAGCGGCCACGCGGTCACGGTCAGCGGCGACAGCGGCGGCGATGGCAGCCCCGATGTGCGGGTGTTTTACATTCAAAACACAGCCATTGCCACCCTGACCCACCTCAGTATTGTTAGCGGTACGGCCGACTATGGCGGTGGCATCTACAACAACTATGGTACGCTGACTATAATCAGCAGTACCCTCTCCGGCAACTCGGCCTCTGGCCAGGGCGGTGGCATCTACAACAATGGTACGCTGACCGTAATCAGCGGTATCTTCTCCGGCAACTCGACCTCTGGCCAGGGCGGCGGTATCTACCACAACATGGATATGCTGACCGTAATCAGTAGTACCTTCTCCGGTAACTCGTCTGACGATGGTGGCGGCATCTATAACTATGCTGGCACGGTCAGCGTGCAGAATAGTACCCTCTCCGGTAACTCAGCCAATTGGTGGGGTGGTGGCATCTCCGTCTGGGGGGGCACATTGACCGTGATTAGCAGCACCCTCTCCGGCAACTTGGCTTCTGACCAGGGTGGGGGCATCTACACCTTCAATATTGGTGATACAGTCAGCGTGCAAAACAGCACTCTCTCCGGCAACTTGGCTTTTGACGGTGGCGGCATCTACCACGAAGGGGGGACGCTGACCGTAATCAGCAGCACCCTCTCCGGCAACTCGGCCGATTACGGCGGCGGCATTGAAATCGCCGGTGGTACGGTCAACGTGCAGAATAGTACCCTCTCCGGCAATTCAGCTACAGGTACCACTGATTGGTATGGTGGCGGGGCCATTGACCAATGGGAGGGGATATCCTTGATTATCAACAGCACCATTGTCTCCAACACAGCGGCCTATTCGGGCGGCGGGCGGGATGGCCTCTGGCTGGAAGACGGAACCATGACCATCAGCAACACCATTGTCGCTTACAACGATACCGCCAATTGTACCATTAGCGGCGGCACGTTCAACGGCAGCGACCATAACCTGGCCAACGATGCTACCTGTCCCGGCTTCATCAACAGTTCAACCATTTACCTCGGCCCCCTGGCCAATAACGGCGGCCCTTCGACAAGTTCAGGACAGGCGACCTTCACCCACGCCCTGTTGCCCGGCTCGGCGGCCCTGGACGCGGGCAACGACGCCACCTGCCTCTCCACCGACCAGCGCGGCGTGGCCCGGCCCCAGGGCGCGCATTGCGACATCGGCGCGTATGAGAAGACACAGGACCAACAATATCGCTATAACTATCTCCCTGTTATTCTCAAAAATGTTGGGCCGTAAGCGAGAAACGTAAAGACCCTCAAGGTCTTTGAGACCTTGAGGGTCTGGCTGACTATCGCAGGCAGACCTGCAAAGTCCGTTTACTTACAACTTTTTACCCTCATACTCGTAGTGTATATCAAGAACAAAAAACAGAAACGTGTTTTCCCGCCCTGCGCTGCGCGGCGAGGGCCTGCGAGAGAACGGGTTTTACCTGACATGTGGAGAAAGTAGGGTAAAAAGATGAGTTGTTTGAGAATATTGTTAGCCATTTTGTTGCCGCCTCTGGCCGTGCTAGACAAAGGCTGTGGGGCCATCCTGGTAGTTATTTTGTTGACCACGATGGGCTGGATACCGGGAGTCATTGGTGCGCTGGTGCTTGGCTCGATGAACCCGGCGTAAATAACCTGATAAAGAAAAAGTGCAGGCCATGTTGACCTGCACTTTTTTGTATAATATCAAATTGGCTCGATATCGGAAGGGAACATGTCGCAATTTCAGAAAACAACCGGGCAGGATTGGCTCAAAACAATTGTCTTTGTTGTCGTGTTTGTGGCTATTATCATCGTCGGGGCAATTTTCTTGTTGCCCGCCTACTGGTATGTTTGGCTGGCGCTGGTTATTGGCGGATTATTTTGGCTGGTGAGCTGGCACGCCAAACAATTTGCTTATCGCTGCGCTAATTGCGGGCATGAATTTGAAATATCTGCTCTGACCGATCTGGTAAGCCCTCACGGCATCGGTAAAGCAGAAGGCTGGAAATACCTGAAATGCCCAAATTGCCAGCAAAGGACCAGGGCAGCGGTGTTAAAGAAAGTTAATAACTGAGGTGGTTCTCCTATGCATATTATGCTCATTCACGGACAGGGGCGCACTCCCCTGTCGATGGCTTTGCTGGGCTGGCGACTGAACCAGCGGCAATACCAGGTTCATTATTTTGGCTACGCCAGCTATTTTCAGATGTTTGATGATATTGTGGCGCGATTTGTCAGGACTATTTGTGATGATCTTGGCGATGAGCCGTATGTTATGGTGAGTCACTCGCTGGGGGGTATCATTGCCCGGGCTGCGCTGCCCGCTCTGGCCGGCCATCCGCCGCAACACCTGGTGATGCTGGCTCCCCCCAACCAGCCCCCGCGCATTGCCAAAATCATGCGCCCCAATCCACTTTATTGGTGGATTACCTGGGATTGCGGCTGCAAATTGGCGGACGACGCTTTTTATGAGAGGTTGCCCTTACCGACCGTACCGACAACGATCATCGCCGGAACCAGGGGCGTGAATGGATTTCTGCAGCAAGCCATTTTTGGCGCTGAAACGGTCAATGATTCCATTCTGTCGGTGCAAGAGACTGAGCTGGGAGAGAATTACAGAGTGATTCTGGTGCCGGCCACGCACGCCTTCATTATGAACTCGGCGGAAGTGGCCAGGATTGTACTGGAGGTATTAGGCGATAAATGTTTGGTGGCGCCGCAATAAGACCACTGACCTCGGTTTTCGATTGCTGGAAATTTACAGAAATCATTGGCCGTCTTATAATGGGAGCACAGTTTTTAGCCGGAGAATTATCTATCAAACCAGGAGGTGGAATCGAAATGGCGCGAAGAAAACAATCGCATGGCAACTGTGCTTTTTGTGGACGGGACATGGCTAAAGGTGGCCTCAGCAAACACCTGTCCAGTTGTGCAGAACGTCAGGCAGTTATCAAAGCGGCCAACCAAAAGCCCGGCAAAAGCGAAAAGCTTTTTCATTTGCGGGTGCAAGATGCTTACCTGTCTGATTTCTGGCTGCATCTGGAAATGAACGGCTCAGCGACCCTGAAGGATTTGGATTACTATTTACGGGCCATCTGGTTGGAGTGTTGCGGACATCTGAGCCAGTTCTCGATTGGGGGTTGGAGCGGCGACGAGATTGCGATGAGAACCCGGATCGATCGGGTATTCCGGCCGGGGGTGGAATTGACCCACATCTACGATTTTGGCACCTCCTCGGAAACTTTGGTCAAAGCCGTCGGCGTGCGTGAAGGCAAACCACTCACCGCTCATCCCATCACCCTGATGGCCCGCAATCTTCAACCGGAAGTGGAATGTGTGGAATGTGGCCAACCGGCTACCTGGCTGTGTCTGGAATGCGTGTATGAATTCGATGAGCCGGGGACGCTGTGCGACAAACACGCCGAAAACCACCCACACGATGATTACGGTGAACCAATGCCCCTGGTCAATTCGCCGCGCGTGGGGATGTGTGGTTATTCCGGGCCGGCAGAGCCGCCCTATTGAGGATAACCTTATTCCGGCTCGTTGTTCACCCGGATTAACCGGCGATCGTTGACCGGGATGCAATCAGGTTTGTACCAGGCCATCCCGCGAACAATAAGGGGGGCCAATTGCCACAACCATCTCACCAGGCGAGGTGATTTGAAGCGATAGGCAATCCGCGCCGCAATGGTCCGCAGCCGGAGTTGGGACAGGATGGGGTGGGCCAAAATGCGCTCTCGATAATCGGCGAAACCAAAGTTCTGGCAGGCAAACGCATCGACAATGGCGGCAGCGGCTGCCTCACCGTAGGCTAGGGCAAAGGAGATGCCTTCGCCCAACATTGGATCCACTCCGGCGGCGTCACCGGCCAGGATGATGTGGGGGATGGCAAAACGCCCGTGCGGGTCGAACCAGTGGAGCGGATGGCCTTTTAAGCCGTAATCAGCCAAATTTCGATTCCGTTTGGCCAGGGCTTCCCGTAACACCTGCTTCAACGCCGCCCGGGAGCGTTCTGGCCGGGCGCGGCTGTCAAAAACGCCACGATTCATAACCGGTTGGCCCTCAACCAGACTGGGAAAATCCCAATAATAACCCTGCAAACCGGCTAACATCCGGCTGAAGTCAAAAACAGCCACGCCTTTACAAAATTCTTCTCGCTCATTGGCCACCTCCGGAGTCAAGACCTCTAACAAGCGGGCTATCCGTTGGCCGTCGTCCCACTTGAGCGCCTGCCGGACAAAACTACGCGATCCATCTGCTCCCACCACCACTTTGGGGTAAAACGTCATCTGCTCGGTGATGATTTCGACATAATCGGCATGCGGGGTAACCGCTTTCACTGCCTCTCCCTGGCGCACTATAACTCCCCGCCCTTCCGCTTGTAGCGCCAGCCAATGGTCAAATTCATCCCGGCGTACCACCCGAAAAACAGGGTCATCGTGGATGGCGTATACCTGATTTCCGAAAATAAAGCGTATTTCGCGCACAGGTACGTGGGGCGGCTCAACCGACAGCCCCAACCCTTTCAGCACATCTTCCCCCAGGCGGGTGATGCCGCCGCCGCACAGTTTTTCGCGGGGATGGACGGCTTTATCCAGCACCATCACCCGCCCCGCCCACGACGGGTCAGCTTGAACCAGGTGCAGGGCGGTAGACAACCCCGCCGGGCCGGCGCCGACAATCACAACGTCCATTAAACTCGCTTGTGACATTTTTTGCTTGCCCCCCGCATTTAAAAGTCGTTTCGTTTTATGGTTGAAGCGACGCGCACAGCAGATTTATCAGTTTCAGATGGTTTTGTTGCGGATGATAAAACCCAGATCACGAGGTGAGGGACATTGTAACAGACAACCCGGATTTTGTCATCACCTCCACCGGAGCAATAGGGGATAGGGTCAACTCTACATGGAGGCTTGGCCCCCTGTCCCAGGCAAAATTGCCACATTGACAATGTTGGGGCACAATTTATGGCTATGTGGCAAAAAATCATCTCGATTATGCAACAATATCAAAATTTTGTGCTTACCTCGCACGTCAATCCGGATTGCGACGCCCTGGGCTCGGAGTTGGCCCTGGCCGAGCATCTGCGTAACCTGGGGAAAAAGGTCACCATCCTCAATAGTGACCCGGTGCCACCCGCGTTTCGTTTTCTTGACCCCCAAAAATCTATCAAGCGATATACCCAGGCCAAACACGCCTCGCTCATCAAAAGAGCCGAGGTTATCATCGTGCTAGATGCGTCCGGCGGTTGGGAGCGGCTGGGACGGGTAGGTGAGGTTTTGGCCCAAGCTGAGGCGCTGAAAATCTGCATCGACCACCATCCTGAGGCCACAGATTTTGTGGATGTGGCGGTGGTGGATTCGGAGGCGGCAGCCACCGCCGAACTTATTTACGATTTGCTACGGGTGATGGGTGGCTCGTTATCTGCAAGTATGGCTCGTTCGCTTTACGCCGCCATTATCACCGACACCGGCAACTTCCGTTTTCCCAAAACCAGCTCCCAGACTCACCGCATTACGGCGGAACTACTGGCTGCCGGAGCCAATCCCCTGGAGATATACGGCCAGATTTATGAGCAGTATTCGTTAGGGCGAGTGCGTTTGAAAGGGCGTGTCATCGACTCCATCCAAACCGCGGCCGGGGGTCAGATAGCCTACTATGGTCTGGATCGAGCCACGCTCAAAGCGTATGGGGTGGAAGTTTCGGAGTTGGATGGATTTGCCAGCCTGGGTCAGGAGATTGGCGGGGTACGGGTGGTTGTCTTTGGGGTAGAACGCTCGCAGGGGCGGGTCAAAATTAGCTTACGCAGCGACGGCAGCGTGGCTGTTAATCATATTGCTGTTGCCTACAAGGGCGGGGGACATCCTTCGGCGGCGGGAGCAACGATTGAAGGAGAATTGACTGAGGTGATAGCCGGGGTGGTGCAGAAAGTGGAAAGGCTGCTCGAGACCGGCGGAAAATCAGAGTAATCCGAGAATCACGTTGCGGCTAAATTGCCATTTTGTCAAAAAAAGTTTATATTTCCAACGTTATTCTAATAAAATTGAGATATAATACCGTGCGGTAGAGAACGGATTGAGTAGTTTACAAGGAACTTGCCATGCCTATCTACGAATACGAATGCCTGATCTGCGGATCTCATTTTGAGAAACGTCAGAGTTTCAGTGATGAGCCTCACGCCGATTGTCCGAATGGCCACACCAAAACACGTCGTTTGCTGGCCGCGCCGACCATTGTTTTCAAAGGGAGCGGTTTTTACGTTACCGATAATCGCAGTAAGAACGGCGCCAACCATAGCTCCACCGATAAAAAATCTGAGAGCAAATCGGAAACCAAATCCGAAACCAAATTGGAGAAAAAGTCTGAAGCCAGCAAAGAAACAGCTTAGTTTTCTCTGCGTTGGATTATTATAGACTATTCCTCAAAAGCCCGGAGATTGCCGGGCTTTTTTGGCCCCTATTGACTTCGGCTACAGTCTCTCATGAGATAATAATCGACAAAGAATTTCAGGAAATGGCAAGTGGGGTCGGTGGTGATACCAGATAAAATCAAGTCTGCGATATTTACGGAGGTATTGACAAACAGACAACCGGCAGTTGATAGTGCCGGTTGCTTAACTGTTGCCTCGGTCTGAACCTGCTTAATAGACCGAAAATATTTGTTTTTTATGAGGCTAAAATTTGGTGGGGAATGGTCTCCCATCCAGTAAGCAGGCCGAGACCTAAATCCGTAGTTCGTAACCCTGTCCTCGACGAGTGAGAATGCGTTCTGGGATGCGTGGATTCTCCTCGATTTTCTGACGTAACCAACAAATATGCACGTCTAAGGTGCGGGTGTCGCCCAGATACTCGGTATTCCACACCTCTTGCATCAATTCACTGCGGCTAACAACCTTGCCTACGTTCTGCATCAGGAGGGCCATGAGTTTTGTTTCCTTGGGCGTTAAATGGATAAGCCCTCCATTCTTTTTCAGGCAGGCCTTCTCCATATCCAAGATCATCCCACCAACTTCTACTTTTTGCGTAATGGATCTCTGGCGAGGCATAAAACAGTTCCTCCTACCGTTAATTGTTGCTTGGCCAATCTTTGCGATTATTATAACATCCGCAGTTTTTAAAATCTATAGGACGACTGTCCTGCTTACATAAAATCAATTTAAGCTTGTTAAAGAACATTAAACGGTGAGGATAGGAGACGTTGCGGCCAGGATAGCGTGTTGCGCCGCTAAAACCGTTTTGGCAACCAAAACAAATTATCGATCCTGAGCCATAACCTCTTCAACTTTTTCAATCAAGGCAATAGGGCTGAAGGGTTTGGTAAAATAATCATCGGCGCCGGCGGCTCTTCCGGCCTCAATATCGGTATCTTGCCCCTTGGCCGAAAGCATCACGATGGTAATATTGGCGGTTGCCGGGTCCGATTTGAGTTGGCGGCATACCTCCAGGCCGTCAACATTGCTGCCTGGCATCATAATGTCTAATAGAATTATGTCGGGATGTTCGGCCCGGGCCACATGAAGGGCCTGTTGGCCATTTTCTGCCGCCAGAATTTGATAATCGCCAATTTCCAGAGTGACCTGGACCAATTCTCTAACTTCCAGTTGGTCATCAACAATTAAAATTTTCTTCATTATAAATTTTCCTCCTGATTGAATCTTGTCTTGGATTGAGGTATTACCACCGGAATCAAACTCGGCGCCTGAACTCTATTTTACTCTGATGTTGTTTTACAATCAATTGAGGGTAGTGGTAACTTTGTAAGTGATGAGATGGTTTGATATGTCATTCCGAGGAGCTTGGAAGCGAAGGAAGCACAGCGGCTGAAGCGACTAATGCGACAAGGAATCCCTCAGAACTATGCTCGCCAGACCGGTTTGGAGGGATTTCTCGCTCACTGCGTTCGTTCGAAATGACATGCGCATCACTTACTTATTAACCGCCACTCAATTGAGTAATGGTACTCCAAAAAGCACTACTGCTTGCAATAAATGGGTAAGGTAAAATATACGGTTGTCCCCACGCCTGGCTCGCTTTCCAGCCAGACCTCACCCCGGTGCTGCTCAATAATTAGTTTGCTGGTGGCCAACCCTAACCCGGTTCCACTCACCGTTGTGTGTGAGACATGCGCCCGGTAAAAAGGTTTAAATAGATGTTCTTGTTGTTCCGGCGTCATGCCAATCCCTTCATCCTGGATGCTGATTTCTACATAGTCGGGTATGGCCCGGCCGCGAATGGTGATGGTGCCTCCCTGGGGTGAGTAATTGATGGCATTTGAGAGCAGGTTTTGGCCTACCTGGGTCAGCCGGAACGGATCGCCCAGAACGGGAGGTAATTCAACTAACCCTTCGAGCTGGATAGTATGTTTGGTTGCTCTTTCGGCGTAGAGCATCACCACCTCCTCCATCAGTTTGGCCATTTCAATCTGCTCAAGTTCCAGGTCTATTCCCCGGCCAGCCTCAATTCGGGAAAGATCAACCAGTTCGGCCACAATTTTGGCCAAATGACTGGATTGTTCGTGGATCATGTTCAAGTAGTGTTCCTGGCGTTCCCGTTCCATGTCTCGGGTCAGGAGAATCTCGCTGAAGCCTAAAATGGAGGTTAGGGGGGTGCGCAATTCATGGGCAGTGGTGGTTAGCAGTTCTGTTTTGAGTTGGTCAACTTCGCGTAGACGAGTAACATCTTGGATTATCGTTACCGTTCCCAACGGTTTTCCCTGCCGATCGTCTACCAAGGCCGTTCGAGTTCTTAAGACTCGTTTCCGCCGGTCACGAGGGTCTTCGGTTTCAATATCCACTTCAGGGCTGCTGCCACGTTGGTCAAAGGCAGAACGAACCATCTCTCGCAGCCGGTCATCCTTGATTCCAGCGCCAACTTCGTAGCCCAACATGTCGGTCAAACTGACGCCAAGCAGTTCCTCTGCAGCCGGGTTGGCCAGAATTATCCGGTGATGTGGGTCGGTAACCATCAAGCCGTCGGCCACAGATTGTAAGATGGCGTCAATCTTGTCCCGAGCATCGGCAGCTTCCAGCATGGCTTGTTTTAGTTCGGCGGTTCGTTCCTGAACCAGGTCCTCAAGATGCTCACGATATTCATTGAGTCTATTTTCGGCGCGTTTGCGCTCCGTAATTTCTTGTTGAGCTTGTTCAAATAGGCGGGCGTTCTCAATGGCGATGGCCGCCTGGTCGGCCAGAAGACGTAACATACGCAACTCTGACTCCGGCCAAATCCGGGGCTGGTCATATTCAACATTCATCACGCCAACCACGCGTTTACCGATTTTCAGCGGTAACCCAATCACAGACCCTTTGCGGTCGGGTGGGGCATCGGTATAGAGGGGATGGTCATGAATGTCGGGTACAACAATAGGTTCGCCCTGTCGGGCCACGGTATAGGTCAGACCGTTGGGAGTAGGCTCTTGCGCTGGGGGAGACATTCCATCGGTCCACAATGAGGCTCCAAAAATCAATCGATCATCCTGGTATAGATAGATCCGGGCACCCTGCAAACTGGTCAGTAGATTTGCGCTTTCTAAAATGGCTTCCAAAACGGTTCCCAAATCCAGGCTCGAGGTCAAGCTAAGGCTGGCTTGACGGATAGCTTCCAGTTCGGCCACGTACTGTCTGGCTGCTTCAAATAGTTGCGCGTTTTCAATAGCCACCGCCGCCTGGTTGGCAAAGGCTTGGGCCAGGATTGCTTCGGCTTCGCCATAAGCAGCCACCTTTCGGCCGTTGAGCATCAAATAACCTGTAACTTTACCCCGCACAATCAAGGGAACACCCATCCAACCATATATCTCTTCGGTGTTATCGATGCTTGAAAAACGGGGGTCGGTTCGGGCATCGGGTAGGTAAAGCGGCCATTGCGTGCGTTGCATTTCCTGAAAGAGAATATCGTCTTCAGCCGGATAACTGTAGCCAATCACCTGTTCCAGGTTAGCAAATCCCTGTCCGGCAACCACATGCAACTGGTTTTCTTTGAGCAGAAGGATGCTGGCGCTGTGGTAGGGGATGACCTGCTTGAGCTGAGTCAGAATACTATCCAACACCTGGCTGAGTTCAAGGGCCGAGGTTAGAGCAACAGTGGCCTTACGTAGCGTTTCTGCTTCTCGACGCCGGTGGGCTTCGGCGTCGAATAATTGGGCGTTCTCCAGGGCAATGGCCGCCGCGTTGGCCAGCGGTAGTAACCGTTCGGCGTCTTTGGCCGAGAAGTGGTCAACGGTATCACTGTCCAGTCGCAAGATACCCAGCACGCGGTCGCGCAAACAGATGGGAACACTCAGGTTTGATTTGACCCAAGCCGTCTTATCAAATACCACCCAGCGCGGATCGTGGTGGGTGTTGGAGATAATCATTGGTTTTCTGGATTTAACAACTTCATTGTCCAGGGGTAGAGCTACCAATGGCTGAACCATGTCTTCGAAGAATTTGTCATTACCAAATTTTTCGTAGCCCTGCCAGCGAGCCACCCGCAACGTGTCTCCTTCGAGCAGCATCATATTGGCTGCTTTGTAAGGAACAAGGCGTTGTACCTGGCGCAGGATTTCATCCAGCACATCGGCCAGGCTAACTTGCGAGGTGAGGGCCAAGGTCACTTCGGTCAGTGTTTCGGCCAAAAGACGTTGTTCGCGTTCCGCTTCGAGCAGGCTGGCATTACCAATGGCAATACCCGTTTGTTCGGCAAATGCCTGTAAGCGTTTGGCATGAATTTCGGTGAAAAAATCGGTTACATTGCTGGCTAAATTGATGAAACCAACAATTCTATCTCGCATCCGAATTGGTGTACCCGTGTAAGAACGGATCCAATGTGTTTCCGGCAGATCGACCCAGGCGGGATGTTTTTTTGTGTTGGGGATGAGGAGTGATTGGCCGGTTTTGGCCATCTGTTTTAGGGTAGGCATGGCCGCAATCTCAAAATGTTGGCCCACCATCGAAGGACGTTCGGGATAAACATAACCTTGGCCACCGACCACCGTGGCCACGCCATCCTCAATTAACATAATATTTGCCGTGTCGTGAGGTACTACCCGGCCCACATTGTTCAGAATATGATCCAAGATTTCGTCAAGATTGAGGGTACTGTTAAGAGCAATGATAATATCTCGCAAGGCCTCGGCTAAATCCTGTTGTTCACGGGCGGCGTGCTCAATTCGTTTGCGTTCGATGGCGTAGCGGAGAGCGTGGATGAGGGAGTAGTCGTCGACGTGACCCTTAACCAGGTAATCCTGCGCTCCCTGTTGGACGGCCTTCATGGCTATGGCTTCATCGCTCAGGCTGCTCATCACCACAATGGGTACGTCTGGGGCTATCTCGCGCATCTGGCTGACGGTATCCAGCCCAAAGCCATCGGGTAAGGACAGGTCTAACAGAATAACATCACACCCGGTCTTATGGAGATAAGTCAGGGCGCGGCTGAGTTGCTCAACGTGAGTCAGATTGAAGCTCATCGAGGGAGATTTCATGCTCCCATCGGCCAGCATTTCTCTGACCAGGCGCACATCGCCAGGGTTATCTTCAACCAAGAGAATGTTAATTGAGAGATTATCCATAACCGGCGGCAATACTGCGACGTCTGTATGGTCTGTTTGAGTTTGGATTTTTTTCAATGTTGAAGCCTGATTGAGGTTATTGCTCTTCTTTTTGCCTGGATAGTTCTAATAACATTTGGTTAATGTTCTGGACCTGGTTGAGCGTGTTAATATAAACAGTGCTTCCAGGCTCGGCTGTCGAAAGCCGGGTAAGGTTTTGGGACAGGTCGGTGCTGAGCGCTTCGACCTGTTGCAATATTTTTTTCATTTTTAACTGTGAAGCAACAGCGCGCGCCATATCTTTAGCATAGGCCAGGGTTTGTTGATGGGCCAGATTTACCCGGCTGTCAACCGACACATCTCTAAGCTGGGTAATCGGCGGCAGTATAATCCGAAAGGTGCTACCCTCGCCCAATTTACTGGTCACCGTCAGCCGGCCATTATGTTGTTCTACTCCCTGCCGGGCAATCGTCAATCCCAGGCCTAATCCTCCCACATCACGGGTCAGATGCTCTTTTACCTGGTAAAATTTTTCAAAAATGTTTTCCAGGTCTGTTTGGGGAATACCAATGCCGGTATCTTCAATCTCAATCAGCGTTATTTCCTGATCGCTATTGTTGCCGATGTCGTTTGTGGCCATGTCTGGAAAAGTGGCGAGAGGAAGGCGCTGAACTCGAATGACAATTTTTCCCCCGGGCTTATTGAAGATAACGGCGTTTTTGAGGAGTTGATAGATAACCTCGCTCAAAATAAACTGGTCGCCGCGCACGGTCAGGGTAACCGAGGGAATTTCAAACCGATAGGTAATATTTTGGGCTTGAATTTGCTTTTGCAGATATTTAACCGATTTTTGCAGCAACCAGTTAACGTTAATATCTACAATGTGCAAACCGTCGCCCGGGTTTCGTTGGGCGGTGGCAAATTCTACTAATTCGTCAATAATTGTTTTGAGGCGTTCGGTAGATTCCAGAATCAAGTCGGAGATGTGCAAAAGCATAGGGTCGTTATATTCTTGTAGATTCTCTCGCAGCACGCTCACAAAACCCATCACTCCCCCCAGAGGGGTGCGCAACTCATGGGCGGCGATGTTGATGAATTCATCCTTGAGACCTTCAAGACGCTTGCGCTCGGTTAAATCGTGCAGAATCAATACCCAGCTTTCCCCATCACTCAACGGAGCCAGGGCCACCAGGAGGGTGTGGGGAACGGGTTGGGTAATTTCTACTTCCACACTGCCCAGGTTGGTGGCCTTGGTTGCCATTAATTGTAAGGTTTGCCTGATGGGTTCTGCCGGCAGCAGTTTGGTCAGAGGGCAGCCGATGCAATCATCCTGCTCAAACAAAAGTAAGAAGCGAGGATTGGCTTCAACAATGGTCAGGTTTTTGTCAACAACGGCTAAAGCATTGGGGGCCGTATCAAAGATAGCTTGCAGTTTTTGGGTGGTTGTTTCCAGTTCCTTGCGTCGAGCTTTCTCCACAGCGTAGAGTTGGGCCAGCTCTTTGCCATACTTCTTGGCTTGGGCATAGGCCTGTTGGGTCTGGATTGGGTTGTCCTCGGTCATGGTTTGCTCCCTAACTTACGGCGAATGGCGAACGAAGAGTAGGTTGTTGCCCCCTGGTTCATCCTCTGCCAATTCGTCATCTCACTGAATTTGCTGCCTCACTCCTTATTCATCTGCCCGGGCAATGAGTTTTTGAAATGCCTGGTGACGACTGGTCGCCCCGACAATTTCATACCCCGTTTTGATGTGACCCCGTACCGTGTTTTCAGAAATGTGCAGAGCTTCAGCAATTTCGGAAGCTGACATACCATCAATACAGAACAGCCGCATCACCTGCTCGACCCGCTTGGTCAGGTCTACGTATCTTTTGCCTTGTGGTAAAATTTCGGCCGGTCGATCTCCTAAAAGACCGCTGACTTTACCAAATATTAGCCGGGCCACCGATTCGGTTACCACAAAGTTGCCGTCTCTGACTCGTTCGATGGCGCTACCCAATCCTTCGGCAGCGTCGTTTTTCCAAATGTAACCATTGGCCCCGGCCTGCATGGCCTTTAAAATCAACTCTTCATCTCGACTCATCGAGAAAATCAAAATGTCGGCATTGGGCAGCGCTTCTTTTAGGGGGCCAATTGCCTGGAGTCCGCTTTCTTGAGCGTGTTTGAAGTCCAGGTCCAAGAGAATAATATCGGGTAAGGTTTTGCTATGCTTAAAGGCTTTTATCGCTTCCGCCGGTCGGGAGGCCGTGCCAATTACTTCGGTGCGTTCATCTTTAGTTAGCAAGCTGGTTGTAGCCTGCCGAACAAAGAAGTCATCGTCGATGATATATACCTTAATTGACATTAGTGTTCTCCTGCTCAACCACCGGAAGTTTAATGATAAACGTGGTACCGGCGCCTACTTCGCTTTCTACTTCAATAGCCCCGCCATGCTGGTTAATAATCAGGTGCGTCACAAAAAGTCCCAGGCCAGATCCGGCTCCTTTGGCCTTTGTGGTGAAAAAAGGCTCAAAAAGAAGGCCGATGTTCTCGAGCGGGATACCTCCGCCGGTATCTGTCACATAAACGGTAACAAAACCATTTTTGGAATGAGTATTTAAGGTGCTATTACTTGATTTGAGGGTAATGGTGAAATCACCCCCGTTGGGCATGGCGTCAAAAGCGTTTAAGGTTAAGTTGATGAATACCTGCTCCAATTGATCAGGTCGTCCTAAAACTTGGGGCAGGTCTGAGGGTGACTTTAAGGAAACGTTAATGCTCTGCTTCCTAATCCGGGGGGCAAATAAGGTAAACGTGTTCTGGATAACTTTGGGCAGGTCCAGTGGAACCATTTTGGCCGGTTCGCTGCGAGAAGCATCTACCAATTGGCGGAGCATATCAGAGGCCCGATTGGCAATTTCGGTAATCTGGGTGGCAAATTCGGCAACTTCCGAATTTTCATCATTGGCAGTTTCTTTATAAATTAATTTGGCATACATTAACAAGGGCGTAAAAATGTTGCCCAATTCATGGGCCACGCTGGCGGCAATGTGACCTACCGTGGCCAGTTTTTCAGCGCGAATCAGTTGTTGCGAGGTGAGTTCAAGGCGGTGTTGTTGTTCCCGTTTTTGTCGCATAGCCGTTATCAGGTCTCGGGCATATTGCATGGCCTGGGCATGGGCAATTCGTTTAGCCTCGTCATCGTTAGCTAAAGGTGGAGGAGCCATGCTGGCCCGCAGCGACATTTCGTCCAGTAACATCTGCAAGTCCATGTGCACCTGGAACAGGTTAGCCAGGGTATCTTCGTCGGCGGAGGATAGCCGTCCTTTCAGAGAGTTGGCCAGAGTTATCAGGTGGTGGTATAGGTTTTGCACCAGGTCTTGTGTTTCTTTGAATTGAGCCTTCTCGATACTATAGTAATTGTTCACGCTGCCCACCTTTGATGCGTCCAGGATCAATTCATTATACCATTATTATTTATATAGATAAAGAAGAATATCATCAACCCCGGTGACCAATTGCCCCAAATGTGAATGCCTGGTTTGTTCTTACTCCAAAACACGAGTTACGTGGTAAACGGTCACATCACGGTTAACCCCCTTAAATTGCAACCCGGGGATGGGACTTGCCTCGACGGCATGTTTTACCAGCTCAAAGGTGGCTTCGCTGATAAGCACCTGCCCGGCTTTGGCGGCGCTGCAAATCCTTGATCCCAGATTGGCGGCCCGGCCGATTACCGTATAGTCGGCGCGCTGGGGGCAACCCATCTCGCCTACAATCAGCTCGCCGGTGGCAATGCCAATGCCAATCGGCGCTGTTGCAACGCCCCGCTCCTGCCAGATGTCCATCACGGTTTGATGGGCTTCTTGCATGGCCAGCCCAACCCGCACTGCCCGCAGCGCGTGATCTTCTTGGGGAAAGGGCGCGCCAAACAGGGCCATCACTTCGTCGCCTACAAATTTATCTAATGTACCCTTGTAAGATAAAATTATTTCGGTCATCTGGCCCAGGTAATGGTTGATAAAGGCAACCAGCACTTCCGGGTCGGTGCGTTCGGCCAGGTGGGTCGATCCCCGGATATCGGCGTAGAGTACGGTCAACACCGAGCGTTCGCCTTTTAAGAAGTCAACATTGGGATTGGCCAAAAGCTTTTCCATAATATGCGGGTCTACCGAGCGGCCCAGAACCTGGCGCAGACGATGCTGTTCCAGGTTTTCAAAGATGGCCGTGTCCATCTGGCTGCCAATGGCGTGCAACAGGCGACGTTCGTCGCTGGTGAAGCCATTCGGCCCGTAGCCGTTGACCACACCCAAAACCCCAATAATTCTTTCGTTCAGAATCAGCGGGATACACATGGCCGACTTTAGCCCGTGGCCTAAATCATTACGGTAAATCAACTCGGCGCGTTTTAGCGATTCGTTGGCCAAATTATCTACCACCCGATAATGAGACGACACCCGGAACAGATCGTCGTCGGTGGTGGCCCGCAGTTCCAATCGCTGACCGGCGCGGTCGTACAGCATCACAAACCCCATCTCGGCTTCAATAACTGTGCACAACTCTTGCAGCACAATATTCAGCATTTCATCAAAGGGAAGATTTTGGTCGCGAATGTGGTCTATCCGGTAGATAGTTTCCAACTCTTTCACCCGTTGGTTGAGTTCGTGATAGGCATACCCCTGGATTACGGCCGAGTCGATCTGGTTTTCGGCGGTTTTGAGCAGTTTGACCTCATCTGAACTGAAAGGTGGGTTGGAGCGACCCAGCAGTAACGCGCCCAAACGATTGTCGTCGCCCATAATAATAGGCACGGCGGCCACCTGCAACGACTCCAGAGATTGGTTTATAGACATGGCCGGTAGCACATCTTTGGCCTGCCAGATAGTCACCCCCGCCAGGTTAATGGCCCGTTCGGCCAGTTGGCGAGTGATAACATGTTCCAATTGGTCCAACTCCTGGCTGCGGTTGCTGACCGCTTTCAATTCCGCTTTGCCGTTCTCGCGATCCAGCAACACCAGCAGGCAAAGATCGGTTTCAAACTCGTCGGCCAGAGTGTTGACAATATTCGCCAACATAGTCGACGGCTCCGGCATGGTGTCACGGATTTCGTCAATGGCAAAAGTAAGCGCCAGTTCTTTTTGCGTTAAATTAAGTTCGGCCTGAAGGGCTTTTAAATTGGTACTCATCTTATTCTTATCCCCCTTGCTCCCATTTTACAGCCTATAGATTTACTTTATCCAATTTTTGAGGGAGAGTCTATAGGACATAGGTTATTCTCAACCTATCCTCCGGGATTATGGCCAAAGGTTATCTCGCGCTGGAGAGCGTTATTTTGATGGCTCAACTCATCGTACCGATTGACATCGTCCACAATAGCGGTGATGGTATGCGCGCCGGTAAGTGGGAGGGATTTGATGGCCCGAATTGTTGCTGTAACGCCCGGCGGCATAGGTTGGGCGACGCCGTAGGTAACATATTGGCCGTCGACAAAAAAGGCGACTCCTACCACATGAGGCGTTGCCACGGTACCGATGTTGGCTACGGTGGCCATCAGGACCACCTGGCCCGACGCATCGGTTTCAAAGTCAATACTTTCCAGTGTCGAGTCGGGCAAGGCGGCCTCATCACCTTTCAGCACATGAAAGTCCAGTACAAACTGGTTATTGGACTCGGAAATTTCCGGGTAACGGTTTACGTCGTCCACAATCGCCACCAGTCGATGCTGTCCGACGATTGCAGGCCAGGTGGATACCGACCTGATGTTACGCGTTTCGCCTGCCGGGATGGGGGGAGTGATGCCAAACGTGATGTACTGGCCATCAACCAGAAAAGCAACCCCCACCAGATTGCCGGTGGGCGTGGCACCAATATTTTTGACCATGGCTTCAAAGGTGATAGGGTCACCTTCACGATAGCTGCCGTTGCCCATAGTAACGTTCAGGATAATTGTATCGGCCAATTGTTGGCCCGGCGCGCCAAAATCAAGCTGTTTGACCAGAATATTGTTATCCTCTCTTTCTTCGGGAAAACGATTGACATCGTCCACAAAAGCCGTAATTTTATGTGTTCCTGTTAAAGAGAGAGGTTCTATGGCCCGCACCGCCTGCGATTCGCTGGCGGTAAGGGGCGGCACAACGCCAAAGGTGGTGTACCTATCGTCGACAAAGAAAGCAACCCCCACCAGGTCGGCGGTTGTCGCCGGGCCGATGTTGGCCACCAGCGCGGCTAACCGAACCTGTCCCACTTCGTTGCGTTCAAAGGCAATATCTTTAACCACCACGTCGCTCAGGGCCGGGGCCGGTTTGGCCGCAACTTCAAATTCAATTCCCAGCGAATTGTTGGTTTCAAAAATCTCCGGGTAGCGATTGACGTCATCAACCACGGCGGTGAGGGTATGTTTTCCGGCGGTCGCGGTCCAGGTTGAAACCGATTTGATCAACTGGCTGGCCCCCGACGCCAGTGAATTTGACGTGCCAAAGGTAAAGTAATGGTCGTCAATCAAAAAGGCAACGCCCACGGTTTCGCCGGTGGGGACACTGCCGATATTGCGGACGGCGGCCTCAAACCCAACTTGGTTGCCCGCCACCAGGGTAGCCTTATTGAAGCCGACGGTGAGCACAATTGTATCCGCTCGTTTGACAGGAGGTGGAGCCGCGCCCAGTTCTTTGATTAAAAAATGGCGGCGGCGCCGGATCCAATCTTTCAGGCGGTCCCGTTCCTGGTCAAATTGGGCATTGGTGGGCCATTTGCGGGCGTCTTTATGGGCCAACTCGTTGATTTCGGCATAGTAGGCATCGATCCGGGCAAATAGTTTTTCTTCTACAAACTCTGTCCCCAACAGGTCGGCCAGCTTGGCCCGGAGACGTTCGTAGAAAGTGGGGTTATTGAGGACTCGTTGGCTCAGTTGATTGGCCATTTGGTGAGACCCCTTAATCGAGGTTCCCTCCGACAGGTCATCACACAATCCGTCGCAATAATCGTTCCAATTGCGTCCCCAGGTGAGGTCGTAATCCCAGGGCATAATTTCCCATTTGTCATCTTCAACCCGGTTGTGCAAATAGTAGTTTTTATGGTAGGTGTCGTTGCTTTGCACCAGGGTGTTGACCGCCAACCAATCCAGATATGACTCAACGTCCACGTAGTCGTCCAGATGACGGGCAATGGAATTGGCATCCCAGTTGTTGATGGTGTGGATGAAATCGGCCAGGTCGCTGTAATCTTCCTCGTCGGCAGCGGCAATTTCAATAGAAGGCAATTTAAAGGCCACCCGGAACAGGTTTACCAGGAATCCCTGGGCGGTAATTTTTTTGGTGCTTTCTTTATCGTACAGGATTTTCAAAACGGCCTCGGGCTGCGGGCGAAGGTCGGCCCCGATGGTTGCGCCGTTGACCACGCCCCCGTCTGCCTTGTATAGCGTGCCAATTTCGCGCCCCCGGTTTTGAAAAAAATATTCGTCTACGTGCTCAATGCCGGTATACAGCCCGCTCTCTAATACATTGCCCTCTTTGTTCAGAATAGTGAAATCGACATGCCACGCGGTGGAAGCAACCACCCCGGTTCGGCCAAACAGATCAAAAGACAACCGTTCCCGGATGAGGCTTTTGTCCACATAACTGGCGCTCAAATCGATGCGTTTGGTATTTCCCTGAAATAAATTCTTTTTTTTGAATTTAATCTTAAATCCTTTTTTGGGAAAGTTGAGAGTACTGGAGCCACGGAAAGCGATTTCCCCCTTGCCATAGCTAACGCCATCTACCTCTAATTCAGCATCAATATCTTCCTTCAGCCAATAAGTTCTGACCATATTATCGTAGTCAGATTGATTAACAGTGGCTTTGATGAACATCACCATTTCCTCACCTCCTGAGAAATATAAGCAACGAATCCCTGTTTTTGAATGCGAAAAGATTTTCCTGGAAAAAGGTCAATTCTTTACCCAGAAGTACCCGGATTGAAGGTGGTTCATTATCCGGCGTTTATCCGATTTGTCTATGAGTTGACCCATGTTAATATCGTAAAACAAATTATGGGGTTGTCAAGTTAAGTTGATGAGAGACGCTCTGCGAGATTGTCGGGGTTTCCTTTTTGAGGTACAATCCTCCCTGAAGATATTGGACTCATTGGGAGAAAAGTGAAATGGCAACATCCGATACGGCTGCCCGTTATGTGATTGACGTTAACGAGCAAAATTTTGCTACTGCGGTGCTGGAACGGTCCAACACCGTGCCGGTGGTGGTTGATTTTTGGGCCGAGTGGTGCGGTCCCTGCCGGATGTTGAGTCCGGTGCTGGAAAAACTGGCTGCCGAGTATGGGGGACGGTTTATTTTGGCCAAATTGGATGTAGACCAGAATCCTGGCTTGTCGATGCAATATGGCATCCAGGGGATTCCGGCGGTGAAGGGTTTCTTAAACGGCCAGGTGGCCAGTGAGTTTACCGGCGCGTTGCCCGAACCCCAGGTGCGCAGTTTTATCGAGAAATTATTGCCCTCAACCGCCGACTTGTACGCCCGGCAAGGGTATGAGTGGGAACTGACCGATCAACCGGCCATGGCCATTGAAAATTATAAGGCGGCGTTGAAAGAAGAACCCGATCACTATCCGGCCATGTTGGCCCTGGGCCGGGTCTTGTTTAACCAGGGCCAGGTTGACCAAGCGATGGCGGTACTTGAACAGATTCCTGCCGGCGCGCCCGGCCGCACCGAGGCAGATGCGTTGCTGGCCACCGCTCAATTTCGGCGCGAAGCCAGTGGTCACCAGGAGTCTGATCTGCGGGCCAAAATCCAGGCCAATGCTAATGATGTCGCCAGTCGTTACCGTCTGGCCAGCCTGTTAGCCGCCGAGGAGAGGTACATTGAGGCGCTGGAAGAATTTCTGGAGATTGTTCGCCGCGACCGCACCTATAACGACGACGGCGCCCGCAAAGCAATGCTGGCCTTATTTACCACCCTTGGCGATGATGATCCGGTTGCCAGAGAATATCGCCAAAAACTGGCTAACGTGCTTTTTTAATTCTAATGTGGCGCTCTATCTGAGGTTGAGATGGATAAAAACAGGTTGAACATATTGCTGGTTGATAATGACGAAGATGAATATATTCTCACCCGTAATTTGCTCTCCGACATCGAGGGTTTTGAATTCAAGCTGGACTGGATTGCCACTTATGAGGAGGCCCTGGAAACCATTGTCCTCAATCAACACGACGTGTGTTTAATTGATTACCGCCTGGGTCAGCAAAGCGGGATAGACCTTTTGCGTGAGGCGATGGCCCGGGATTGCCAGGCCCCTTTGATTTTGTTGACCGGATACGGGAGTCACGAGGTAGACCTGGAAGCCATGCGGGCGGGAGCTGCCGATTACCTGGTTAAGGGGCAGGTTGATGCGCCGCTGCTGGAGCGTTCCATTCGATACGCGGTGGAGCAAAAACGGATGGAGGAGGTATTGCGTCAGGCTCACGATGAATTGGAAACGTGGTTCGATGAACGGACCACCGAACTATCAAAGGCCAATGAGTTGTTAAAAGAGGAAATTGCCGAACGCCAGCGATTGGAGAAGCGGGTTCAAGATTCGTTAAGGCGTCGGGCGCGCCAGGTGCAAACGGTCACCGAAGTAGCGCAAGAGATTGCGGCCACACCAAATCTGGATGTGCTCTTTCGTCAGGTGGTCAATTTGGTGCAGGAACGATTTGGTTACTACCACGCCCATGTCTACACTCTGGAAGACGGCGACCTGGTGATGCAAGAAGGCACGGGTGATGCCGGTCGTAAGATAAAGGAGTCTGGCCATAAAATTCCGTTGGCAGCCAAAAGAAGTTTGGTGGCGCGCGCGGCGCAAACCGGCGAACCTATTCTGGTTCCCAACGTTTATCAGGAACAGCGCTGGTTGCCCAACCCTTTGTTGCCCGAAACAAAATCGGAGCTGGCCGCGCCAATTAAGTTAGGCAGCGTGGTGTTGGGTGTGCTTGATGTTCAAAACGATAAGGTGGGCAGCCTTGATGAAGAGGACCAGATTCTGATGATGGGTTTGTGCGGCCAGATTGCCATAGCCATCAACAATCGCCGGTTGGAAGCCAGACGCCAGGAGGCTGAAGAAGCCCAGCGCAAACTGGTGGAAGAGTTAGATGCTTTTGCCTACACCGTGGGACACAATTTGCGCGACACCCTGGCCCTGATTATTGGTTATGCCGACTTGCTGAAAGAGGAGGCCCGGCTACCCGACGAGTTACAGGAGTATCTCAACGCCATCGCCCGGAATGGGCGAAAAATGACCACGGTTATTGAAGAACTGGAGTTACTGGCGGGGGTGCGTAAGGCCAAAGTGGAGTTGAAGCCATTGAATATGCCTCGCATCATTGCCGAGGTAAGGCAACGCCTGGCCTATTTAATCGAAGAATACCAGGCCGAGATTACGGTTTCGGAGTATTGGCCGGTGGCTTATGGACATAAGCCCTGGGTTGAAGAAGTATGGGCCAATTATTTGAGTAATGCCTTAAAATACAGCGGACGCCCGCCGCGCATCCAATTAGGCGCCACCGAACGCTCTGACGGCATGATCCGTTTTTGGGTGCGGGATAACGGCCCCGGTTTAACCAAAGAGGAGCAGGCACAGCTTTTTACCGAATTTACCCGCCTGAGCCAGAATCGAGCCGGAGGCTACGGCTTGGGCCTGTCGATTGTGCGGCGGATTGTTAATAAATTTGGCGGTGAGATAGGCTGCGAAAGTGAAGTGGGCCAGGGGAGCGTATTTTACTTTACCTTGCCCAGCGTGGCCAAGGCCCAGGAATCTTAATTATCGTTCGTCCTTGCGCCAGGGGGCCAATCGTTTGTCCAGGGTGTCGATAAAAAAGTAGAGAATCAGCCCCAATAAACTCATGGCCAACACGCCCGCATACATTTGGGCATAGCGCAAAATGCCCCAACTCTCCACCAAGATGTAATACCCCAGGCCGGAAGTGGTAGCAAAACTTTCGGCAAAAAAAAGCACGGCAATGGCTGTACCCACACTGATGCGCAAAGCGGTCAACACGCCGGGAATGGTTGCCGGGAAGTACACAAAGCGAAAGAGCGCCCGGCGTCCCGCGCCAATGGACCGAACCGACAGAATCAGTTCCGGCCGCAATTGCACTGCCTCATCACGAACCACAACCAAAATCTGAAAAAACAAAATAATGCCGATGATAAAAATTTTGCTGACATCGCCCGAACCCAGCAGAATTAGAATGATGGGTAAAAATACTATTTTGGGGATGGGATGGGCAATGTAAATAAGCGGCGAAAAGAGCCGGTTCAGGCTGGGAGTTTGACCCAGGCCCAGGCCGATGGGCACGGCCACTATCACGGCCAGCACAATGGCGGCCAGCACCCGCCAGGCGGAAACCAGAAAATGACGGCCCAAATCGCCCCAAATTTGCTGAAAGAACACCACCAATACCTCGGTGGGGGGTGGAAATACGTTCCGGTTCAGCAGCATCGCCAGTCCCTGCCAGATGATGAGGGTTGCCGCCAGGCCGATGAGAAACTCGCGCCATTTCATGGTGTTGGCTCTCCCAACATTTCGCGCAGCCGGTTGCACCGCCGGAAAAATTCTTCTTGTTTTCGGTAGTCGGGCGCGCCAGCCTGGGGATTATCAACGATGATGGTTTCGCTGGTTGGCGGCCGGTTGAGTACCAGAATCTTGTGCCCCATAAACACGGCTTCATCAATATTGTGAGTCACAATAATTGTGGTCAGGTTGCGTTCTTCGCGTAGTTCCAGGATGAGGCGCTGCAAGTCTTCGCGGGTTAGGGCATCGAGCGCGCCAAACGGTTCGTCCATCAGCAGCAGGTCGGGATTGAGCACCAGGGTGCGGGCAATGGCCGTGCGCTGGCGCTGGCCGCCGGAGATTTGATTGGGGTATTGGCGGGCAATGTGGCTGATGCCCAGCCGTTCCAGCCAGTAGTTGATCCGTTTTTCTTTGTCGGTGAGCATTTCGTCCACGGGGGTGTGTTTGCCGTCCGGCCCATAGAAACGGCGAATGTCCAGCCCCAGCGCCGCATTGTCCCACACGGTGGCCCAGGGCAACAGACCATAATCCTGCAAAATAAGGCCGGTTCTGGGGCGGGGACGGGTAACTGGTTGGTGGTCAACCAGCAATTGACCACTGCCTGGCTGGCGCAACCCGGCAATGAGATACAGTAACGTACTCTTGCCGCAGCCACTCGCCCCAATAATGGCCCACCCTTCGCCGCGTTTGACCTGCCAGGAGAAGTGGTCAAAGATGGTCGTTCCGCCGGGGTAGGTAAAAGTAATATCGACCAGGTTAACGATGACTTGGTTGGTATCTGACATAGCCGATATCATATATGAGACTTGGCCCTACGGCAAGTTGGTTCAAAGGGTCATTACCCAACAAATGGCAACCGGCACGCCATTGTGCTTCCGTTTGTCATTTGTCGCTTCTTTTATGCTTGGAAAAGATTAATGCAAGACGAGTCTGGTTTAAAATGGATGTTCGGCCATAACCTCCACGGCCACGTTGTTGACGGGCTGCCCGCGTGGTTCTTTAACATACCACTGGAGCAGCAGCAGCCCCACCACGTTCACCGCCATCCCCACCGCAAACATGCTGTGGTAACTAAAACTGGCGGCCAGCCAGCCCCCGATGAGCGGGGCCACGCTGCTGCCTATCCCGGTGATGGTGTTGGCCACGCCCATATAGGTTGGCCGTTGTTCCGGGCTGGAAAACTCCATGGTAATCAAAATACCGGAAACAATCTGGATACCAATGGCGATGCCCAGAAAGACAAAGATGGCAAAATACCAGATGGCGGCCGGAACCAACCAGGCCAGGGCAAAGCCAATAACCGCTGCGCCCACGCCAAACAGCAGCGACAATTTATGCCCGTGCCGGTCGGCCAGGAATCCCGCCAGCAAATTGCCCACGCCTTGCCCAAGCAGCAAAGCCACGGTGTAAAGGCTGACGGTGCTATCGGCAACGTGCCAGCGCTGCACCGCCGATACCGTGACAAAACCCATGCCCATCATGCCCAGAGCAATCGTAAAACGGGTCAATAAAAAGCGCCGAAAATTGTGGTCACGTTGCCCAATTTTAACCAGTCTTTTCCAAAAGTGACCCCTGCCCGGCGGTGGTGGGGTAACCGGCTGAACCGGCTCTCGGGTGAAAGAGAGGGCTAGCCAACTCAGGTTGATGAAAATAGCGGCAATCAGGAAGGCGTAAAAAAAGCTGTTGGGAAAAGGGTAGGTTTTTAGGAGCCAACTGCTGAAAATAGCGCCAACGGCCCCCGAAGCCGTCCCGACGAAAGCGGTAAAACCAAAAAAGCGGCCGCGCCGGTTGAGCGGAAAACAGCGGGCGATCAAGTCTTGCCAGGCCGGGGCCAGCGTCCCAGCCCCGATGCCGTGCCAGGCAAAGCTGATCAGAAAGGTAATCAGGGCCAAAATTGGGAAGAGGGGGGCCAACAGAGCCGCCACCGGCCACAACCATGCGGGAAAACGCTCCAGAAAAAAGCCCAGGTTGACGACGATGGGTTTTTTGCGGGGCACTCGTTCCGTTGCGCCGGCTACAAAAACTTGAGGAAGATACCAGCCAGCTTGGGCCAAAACCGCCACCAGACTGATAACCAGGGGGTTCAATGTCAGTTTACTGATAAACAGGGGGACGATGGTGCTGGCCGAGATGAAACTAGAACCAAACCAAAAAGCAACTCCGTCCAGAAAGTTAACGGTGAAATTCCAGCGATAGTTGCGTTCAACTTCAGCCTCAATTTCCGGTTGGGTGCGTGGCGGAACAGGCCGGTCCAGTTGTAATAACCAACGCCAGGCAGCTCGACCCCAGCCGGTTGGTGAGGCAGATATTAATGACATGTTGACTCCGTGAATTGGAATGGGTGTATTTCAAATGAGTCGAAAAAAGCGCCGCAGGCCGGGTGGCTTGGGGGGTGTCCCCCCAACTTCTCCTTTCTCTGATTCAAATGAACCACACCCAATTGGAATACATATAGATAGAGTAGGGGCGAGACAACTCGGATGGATGTTTCGGAGCAAAGTAGCCACGCTTCGAGTTGCCTCGCCCCTGCCGGGACCGCCCACCTACCCCAGGGCAATCACCAATCCTGGTAATTTACTCCGGTAAGCCACCCCTGTCAATTTCGAATGGCAGTCAGGTGAGTTCAGCTTTGGCGAATAGGTTTCTGTTCTTTGTGGTTTTGGAGGCTGATTTCGTCCTAAAATCATTGGCTCAATAAGTTATGATTTACGCAGTTGGTGGTTTAAATGTCATTTCGAGCGACTAAAGGGCCTGACAAGTCAGGAGCGAGAAATCCCTAAATAGGTGTCTTGTAAGCGACCTTTTCAGGGATTTCTCGTCGCAGGCTCCTCGAAATGACATGAACTGCGTAAGTCCTATAAGTTAAAAATAGGGTGGAAACTTGGCTAAAATCCCATCAAGGCGTATAATGACTGGTGGTTTTTGGGAAACACCATAACCGGGTCAATGCTGTTCCCACCTCCCCCCTACTGGCGGAGGTTTTCTATTGTTTAAACAGCCAGTTTTCTGGATGACGATAAAGAGCCGATATTCTGGCTCTACTCAAATTCAATCCCTATTAACTCACAATCTCAATATAACTTAATCTTGTTGGAGGATAACTTAAATGAGTAAAAAATGGATTTATTTGTTTGATGAAGTTGATGAAGCCGAAAAACAGGTTGGTGGTAACTGGGACGACGTACGCGCCTTGCTGGGCGGCAAAGGCGCCAACCTGGGCGACATGACCCGCGCCGGTGTGCCGGTGCCCCCTGGATTCACCGTAACCACCGAAGCCTGTAACGCCTACCTGGCCGCCGGGGAGAAATTCCCCCAGGGCATGTGGGAGCAAGAGTTGGAAGCATTGAAGGCCGTGGAAAAGAAAACCGGCAAAAAGTTTGGCGATCCCAACAATCCCCTGTTGGTTTCCTGCCGCTCCGGAGCCAAGTTTTCTATGCCCGGCATGATGGACACCGTGCTTAACATCGGTCTCAGCGACGAGGTGGTGGCCGGTATGGCCAAGCTAACCGGCGACGAGCGTTTTGTTTACGACTCCTACCGTCGTCTGGTGCAAATGTTTGGCAGCGTGGTGATGGGCATTGACGACGAGCCGTTTGAAGAGGTCCTCACCGAGGCCAGGCTCAAGGCCGGAGTAAAAACCGACTCCGAACTGAATGCCGCCCAGTGGAAAGAAGTTACCCAGGAATTTAAGAAAATCTTCAAAGCCCAAACCGGCCGAGAATTTCCCCAGGATCCGCTGGAGCAAATCAAGTTGGCCACCGAAGCCGTCTTCAAGAGTTGGAACGGCAAGCGGGCCATCGATTACCGCAATGCGGCCAAGATTGCGCACGACTTGGGCACTGGCGTTAACATTGTAACCATGGTTTTTGGTAATATGGGCGACAGCTCTGCCACCGGTGTGGCTATGACCCGCGACGGTTCCACCGGCGAGAAGAAGATTGAAGGCGACTACCTGACCAACGCTCAGGGCGAAGATGTGGTGGCCGGTATCCGCCTGACCAAACCGATTGAGCAGCTTAAAGAAGAAATGCCCAAGGCTTACGCCGAGTTTGAAGAAATCTGTGAGAAGCTTGAAAAGCATTACCGCGAGATGCAAGACGTTGAGTTCACCATTGAGCGGGGTAAATTGTGGATGCTCCAGACCCGCGATGGCAAACGCACAGCTCAGGCTGCCGTTCGTATTGCCGTAGAAATGGCCGAAGAAGGGCTGATTACCAAAGAACAAGCCGTTCTTCGTGTTACTCCCGAGCAGGTTGACTTTTTCCTGCATCCCCAATTTGATGCCAACTCCAAGAAAAAGGCCAAAGAGGCGGGTAACTTTTTAGCCAAAGGCCTGAATGTTTCCCCCGGTGCGGCCGTAGGAGTGGTGGCTTTTGACGCCGACCTGGCCGAAAAATGGGCCAAAGACCAGGGCAAAAACGTAATTATGGTTCGACCCGAAACCAAACCGGATGACGTTCACGGTATGTTGGCTGCCAAAGGTATTCTCACCAGCCGCGGTGGCCGTACCAGTCACGCGGCCCTGGTAGCCCGCCAGTTTGGAAAACCGGCGGTGGTTGGCGTGGCCACCCTGGAGATTGACCTGGAAAAGCGCCAGATGAGCGTCGAAGGTCGCACTATCAAAGAAGGTGACTGGGTTTCAATTGACGGCACCATCGGTGAGGTCTTTGCCGGCCAGCTTGAAACGCTTGTGCCCGATATCAACGACCCCTACCTGATCAAATTGCTCTCCTGGGCCGACGAGGCGCGACGTCTGCAAGTTTGGGCCAACTCCGACTACCCGGTTGATGCCAAACGCGCCCGCGAATACGGCGCGCAGGGTATTGGCCTGTGCCGTACCGAGCACATGTTCTTTGAGGCCGTGCGCCTGCCACACGTCCAAAAGATGATTCTGGCCAAAGACGACGCCACCCGCCAGGAAGCCCTGGACACGCTGCTGCCCTTCCAACGTGAAGACTTTGCCGGTTTGTTCCGGGTGATGGACGGCCTGCCCGTCATCATCCGCCTGATTGATCCACCGTTGCACGAGTTCCTGCCGGCTCACGACGAACTGCTGCGTGACGTGGTTGAACTGGAAGTTACCGGCAAAGACGCCAAAGCTCTGGCCGAAAAAGAAGCCATGCTCAACGCCGTGGAAAGTATGCACGAAGCCAACCCCATGCTCGGTTTGCGCGGCGTGCGCCTGGGCATCCACCTGGCCGCCCTCACCAAAATGCAAGTTCGGGCCATTTTTGAGGCCGCCTGCCAGGTAGCCAAAGAAGGTGTGGACGTTCATCCCGAGGTCATGATCCCGTTGACCAGCCACGTCAACGAGTTGAAGGTTCAGCAGACCACGCTGGAGGCAGAAGCCAAAAAGGTAATGGCCGAACAAGGCATTACTGTGGATTACAAGTTTGGCACGATGATTGAGATTCCGCGCGCAGCCCTCACCGCCGACCAGATGGCCGAATTTGCTCAGTTCTTCTCCTTTGGCACCAACGACCTGACCCAGACCACCTTTGGCATCTCCCGCGACGATGCCGAGAAGGGTTTCCTGATTGAATATATCGACCGCAAGATTTTGCCGGAGAACCCCTTCGCCAGTATCGACCAAGACGGTGTGGGCAAACTGATGCAGATGGGGGTTGAACTGGGCCGCAAGACCCGCCCCGATCTGGAAGTGGGCATCTGCGGCGAGCACGGCGGCGATCCGCAATCGGTACATTTTTGCCACAAGATTGGCCTGAATTATGTGAGCTGCTCCCCCTTCCGGGTGCCCATCGCTCGCCTGGCGGCCGGACAGGTGGCACTGATGGAAAAGGGTGTCAAAGCCAAGTAGTTTGTATTGGTTAATTGTGAAACAGGAAATGGAGGCTCAACTGAGCCTCCGTTTTTTATATCTGTAACTTTGAGGTTAGTGCGCCGGCCGATTCCAAAACATACGCAAGCTTACATTAGTTGTAATATTTCCCACCATCTCAATATAATCCGTCACTATCCATCCACCGGCATATCTAAAAACGTTTGTGCCTCTGTGATTGAACGTGGACCAGTCTTTGACGAATTCCCGTGAATACTGGTATATTTACCGTACTTAACAGAAGAGGCCGGTTTTGAGTAAGGGCATTGTTTTCGACATTAAAAAATTTTCCATCCACGACGGGCCGGGCATTCGCACCACCGTTTTTTTCAAAGGCTGTCCACTCAATTGCTGGTGGTGTCACAACCCTGAGAGTCAGGCAATGGGACCGGAACGGGTATTCCGCGAAACTCGTTGTATTGATTGTGGGGCGTGCCTGGCCGTTTGTCCGCAGGGCGCTATCTCGTCCAATGGCGACGGTATTGTCACGGATAATGAGCAATGTGTTCTCTGCGGAGCCTGTGTTGACGCCTGCTACGCCGAAGCCCGCCAGATGATTGGCCGAGAAATGACCGTGTCTCAGGTGATGGCCGACATTGAAAAAGACATTGCCTTTTACGATGAGTCCGGCGGCGGCGTCACCTTCTCCGGCGGCGAGCCGTTATCACAGCGAGATTTTTTACTGGCGCTGTTGCAGGCGTGCCGTGCCAAAGACATTCACACGGTGGTCGATACCAGCGGTTTTGCTACCTGGCAAACGTTTGATCGCATCCGACCTTATGTGAATCTGTTTCTGTACGATCTCAAATTGATGGATGACGCCGACCACCAAAAATTCACCGGTGTATCCAACCAGTTGATTCTGCAAAATTTGCAGCTCCTATCGCAGGCAGGGCACCACCTTATTGTGCGGCTACCAATAGTTCCCGGCATCAACGATGACCAGCAAAACATCTGGCAAATCGGGGCGTTTGTAGCCGCCTTGCCGCAGGCTCACCCGATAGAACTCTTGCCTTACCATCACATCGGAACTGACAAGTATCGGCGTTTGCATAAATCTTACCAGCTAGTTAACCTCCAGCCCCCTTCGGTTGAAAGAATGAGCCAGATCGCCGAAGTTTTCCGAAAGTTTAATTTGCATGTAAAAATTGGATAACCACGTAGGGTCGGGTTAGCCATTCACCATTAATCATTCACAATTCACCATTATTAAAGGAGTTGATCCCATGCCAATGAGTCCCAGAGTCGCCCAACTGCGGCAGCAAAGCCTAAACGCCGTTCCTTCGATTTCAACGGAACGGGCCGAGTTGATGACCGAATTTTACCGGCAGAACCTGGGTCTGGTTTCTGTGCCCGTGCGCCGCGCCCTTGCCTTTCAGTATTTGCTGGAACACAAAACCATCTACCTTGGCGAGGGCGAGTTGATTGTGGGCGAAAAAGGACCGGCCCCCAAGGCCACCCCCACTTACCCGGAGTTGTGCTGCCATACCCTGGCCGACCTGGATATTCTCAATTCGCGGGAGAAAATATCTTTTACCGTCAGCCCGGAAGCTCGCCGGATTTATGAGGAAACCATTATTCCCTTCTGGCAGGGCCAATCCATGCGTCACCTCATTTTTCGAGAAATGACCGACACGTGGCTGGCTGCCTACAAGGCTGGCGTCTTTACCGAATTTATGGAACAGCGCTCGCCCGGCCACACCGTGCTGGATGATAAAATTTATCACAAGGGCATGCTAGATTTTAAGGCCGACATCCAGCGTAGCCTGGCTAATTTGGATTACCTCAACAATCCAGACGTCTATGCCCGGCAGGAACAACTCAAAGCTATGGCCATCACCGCCGATGCCTTGGTCCGTTTTGCCGAGCGGCACGCCGAAAAGGCCCGAGAGTTGGCCCAACAGGAAACAGACCCCCTCCGACAGCAAGAATTGGAACGTATCGCCGAGGTCTGCGCCCACGTTCCGGCGCACACCCCCCGCAATTTCTGGGAAGCCTTGCAATATTACTGGTTTGTTCACCTGGGTGTCACCACAGAGTTGAATCCCTGGGATGCCTTCAATCCCGGCCATCTCGACCAGCACCTGTATCCTTTTTACCAAAAAGAGATCGAGGCCGGAACCCTCACCAGCGTGCAAGCCGAAGAACTGCTGCAATGTTTCTGGATCAAATTCAATAACCAACCTGCGCCACCCAAAGTGGGCGTAACCGCGCAGGAGAGCGGCACCTACACCGACTTTGCCCAGATCAACACCGGCGGGGTCAAAGTGGACGGTTCCGACGCCGTCAATGAGGTAACCTACCTGATTTTGGACGTTGTCGAGGAGATGCGCTTGTTGCAGCCCAGTTCATCGGTGCAACTGAGTAAAAAAAATCCGGATAAGTTTATCAAGCGGGCGGCCAGAATTATCCGCACCGGCTTTGGCCAGCCCTCCATCTTTAATACGGATGTGGTGGTGCAGGAGCTGATCCGGCAGGGTAAATCAATCGAAGATGCCCGCAACGGCGGCACCAGCGGCTGCGTGGAAACCGGCGCGTTTGGCAAAGAAAATTACAACCTAACCGGTTACTTTAACATGCCCAAAGTGCTGGAAATCACCCTGCACAACGGTATCGATCCCCAAACCGGCCGGAAAATTGGCCTGGACACAGGCGACCCAACTCAATTTGAAACCTTTGACCAGTTTTTTGCGGCCTATCAAAAACAATTGAACCACTTTATTGACATCAAGATTCGGGGCAACAATGTTATCGAGCGACTTTATGCGCAATACCTGCCCGCGCCTTTTTTGTCGTTGCTGATTGACGATTGCATCACCACCGGCAAAGATTATCACGATGGTGGCGCCCGCTACAACACCAGCTACATTCAGGGCGTCGGTTTGGGCACCCTCACCGATGCTATGACAGCCCTCAAGTATCATGTGTTTGATCAAAAAACGTTGACTATGGCCGGCCTCCTGACCGCACTGCAAGATGATTTTGTTGGTCACGAACGAACCCGCCAGATGTTGCTCAACAAAACGCCCAAATTTGGCAACGACGATGACTACGCCGATGCAGTGATGGTGGACCTGTTTGAAGCCTATTTCCAGGCCATCGATGGCCGTCCCAACACCAAAGGCGGGACTTACCACATCAACCTTTTGCCGACGACGGTGCATGTTTACTTTGGTTCGGTCATTGGCGCCACTCCCGACGGCCGCCGGGCCAACGCGCCGCTTTCTGAGGGGATTTCGCCAGTGCAGGGCGCCGACCGGCATGGGCCAACGGCGGTCATCAAGTCGGCGGCCAAGATGGATCATACCCGCACCGGCGGCACGCTGTTGAATCAGAAATTTACGCCCCAACTCCTCCAGGGCGACGAGGGCCTGGACAAACTCGTTCAATTGGTGCGGACTTATTTCAAGCTAGACGGTCATCACCTCCAATTCAATGTAGTGGATGCGGCCACATTGCGGGCCGCCCAACAAAATCCGGAACAATATCGAGATTTGATTGTGCGCGTGGCCGGTTACAGTGATTACTTCTGCGATCTCACCCAGGCGTTGCAGGATGAAATCATCGCCCGCACCGAACATCAATCCTTTTGAGGCATAGCTTGAGCCACCATCGTTTTTTCCCCTATCTGGTGTTGCTGTTTGGAGTACTCATTGCGGCCACGTCATCCATCCTGGTGCGGTTAGCCCAGGCCAATGGGACGCCTTCATTGGTGGTGACCAGTTGGCGACTCATTTTTGCCGCCATCATTTTGACCCCCATCGCCTGGCAGCGGCGAGGCCCAGAATTACGATATTTGCAACGCAAAGATGTGGTCTTTGGGGCGGTCGCCGGAGTTTTTCTGGCCGCGCACCTGGCCACGTGGATTTACTCGCTGGAGTTCACCTCGGTGGCCTCTTCGGCGGCGTTGGTATCCACCAATCCCCTCTGGATTGCGCTGGCTGCTTTTATTTTTTGGGGCGAGCGCCCCTCGCGCTATACTATCATTGGCGTGGCGGCGGCCATCATCGGCAGCACCTTGATTGCCTTTAGCGATGGCGGCGTGCTGACGATTGGGCCGGGGACAATGCCGACCATTCAGTTCAACTGGCAAAAGCTCATGGCCCCGGCAGGTAAAGCCGATACGGCCTTGTGGGGCGACATTTTGGCCCTGGTCGGCGCAATGACAGGCTCCGCTTATCTTTTGGTTGGACGGACATTGCGCGCACGTTTGTCTACCATTGCGTACGTTTGGCTGGCCTATTTCGTGGCAATGATCACCATGCTCATGGTTACATCGCTGGTTGGTTTGTCTTTGTTCGGCTATCCCTGGCAGGCTTACCTGTGGATTTTACTGCTGGCCCTTGGTCCGCAGTTGTTGGGCCATACCTCGTTTAACTGGGCCCTGGCTCACCTTTCTACCACCTTTGTTGCCCTGTCCATTCTTGGCGAGCCGGTCGGTTCGGCCATTTTTGCCTATTTTCTTTTTGGCGAAACCTTTGCCTCCATCCAGTTGCTTGGTTTTGTTTTGCTGCTGGTGGGAATTGGCATGGGCGCGTTAGGTGAGCAAACATCTGCTGACTCCGGTTCTTATCATTGAAAACTTATTGAGTTTGGTGTATAGTTGGGGTGACAAATCGCGGTTCAAGATTTGCCGCCCATCGCCTTGAGGTTGACCATGCTGCGCTTTGATTTTATCCTGAGGAACATCCATTAATGCTGTTGCGTTCTACATTCTGGCGACTCATCATGGCCGTGATTCTGGGATGGGGTTTAAGTGCCTGCGCCCTGCGTTCACCCGAATTGCTGCGACCCAATGGCGTGGCCGTGGCGCCGGATGGCAGCGTGTACGTGATGGATCGAGGCAACCAGCAGGTGGTTCATCTGGCGGCCGATGGAACTTGGTTGTCGGCGTTTGGCCACCTGGGAACTGGCCCCAATGATATTTACTCCGGCTGGGATATTGACCTTGATTCCGCCGGTAACATTTATATTTGCAACCTGATTCCTGGCGAAGAGGGTCACTATCGCGCCCACGATGGCGTAAAGATATTTACGCCCGTCGGTCGTCTGCTGCGCGAGTTAGGCGGTCAGGATTACGAGTTTGACGACCCTTCTCATACGCCTTACGGCCTGGGTCTTGACCGGCAGGGCCGGGTGTACGTGGCCGGGTTCGACTCTAATACCGTCCGCGTGTTTGACCCCAACGGTGTGTTGCTGGTTACTTTTTTTGGTGAAAGGGGGGCGGCGGCGGGTCAGTTTAACGGCATGATTGATGTGGCCGTTGACAATCAACGCGGTCTATTGTATGCCACCGACCAGTTCAACAGCCGGGTACAACAATTTGAATTAACCCAAACAGCGACCAAGGGGTTAACCGTATCGCATCGATTGAGTTTTGGTGAGTACGGTCGCGGAGCCGGACAGTTTTCTTATCCCCAAAACATTGTGGTGGATGACCAGAGTGGCCGGATTTATGTTAGTGATATGGGCAACCGCCGGATTCAGGTTTTTAACCCGGAAGGAAAATATCTCACGCAAATTTCTGCCCCGCTTGACTGGCAGGTGATTGGTCTGGACCTCGGCCCGGACGGCGCGATCTACGCCGCCGATGCCCTGAACAACACCATCTGGGTATTTGCCCCAGACGGAGGTATGCGTCAACTTCTTGAGGTACGACCATGAGTGTTTATCCGGCCCGGTTGATAAAAAAATTCCTCTATTTACGCGTCCCGTTGGTAGTAAAAATTTTAACGCCCCTGGTATTGCTTATTGTTATTACGGTGGGCGTGTCGGGTTACCGGGTGTACCGGGAAAGCACGGACCGCTGGCAGGTGGAAATGGATACCCGTCTGGTGCGGGTGGCCACCCTGGTGGCTGACAACCTGAGTCGAGAAACATTAATGTCCATCCGTAATCCCAGCGATATTGACAGTCCTGCTTATCAACAAATTGTCAACCAGCTGGAGCAGGCGGTTCTTGCCGGAAATATTGCCTGGATTGGTATTTACTATCGTGAAGATGATCATTTTTACTATTGGGTTGATTATGATTATTCGGGGGCAGGGTATCCCTTCTTTTACGCCACGTTGGCTCATACGGCCGCTTATGTGGATAAACAACCCCACACCGTAACATACACCGACGAGTTTGGCTCGTATTACGGCTTTGTCGCGCCGATTATCGTTACCAATGAAGCCGGTGAAACGGAAGTGATTGGCCTGGTGGAAGCCTTGGTCGACCAGGAGTCGCGCTACCTGCTGCAGCAAGACACGCTCAAGCGTATTTTACCGATTCTATTGGGGGGTAGTTTGCTGGCGATTGTAATGGCGATTGTCATTACGGTAATCGTGTTTAACCAGCCGTTGCGCCATTTGCAGCGCGGGGCCATCGCCCTATCTGAAGGTCAATTTGGCTATACCATTCCCCTCATCTCCCGCGACGAGCTAGGCGACCTGGCCTCAACGTTTAACCAGATGTCCATTCAATTGGAGGAGCTTTATCGGGACCAGGCCGAACAGGAACGCATGCGGCACGAACTGGAAATTGCCCGGCAGGTGCAGCAAGCCATTTTTCCCGCCGACCTGCCTCAATTGCCCGGCTTGCAGGTAGCTGCTTTTTGTCGGCCGCAGCAGGAGACTTCGGGCGATTTTTACGATTTGTTCCTGTTGGGCGATAACCAGGTGGGGGTGGTGGTGGGCGATGTGCTGGGCAAAAGCCTACCTGCCGCCATGCTCATGCTGATCACCCAAAGCACCATCCGCGCCGAAGCCCATAACTTTGCCACGCCCGACCAGGTTTTGAATGAGTCAAATGACATTCTGGTCGAAAAAATATTTTCCGGCATGTTTGCCGCGGTCAGTTATGCCCGCCTGGATGTGCAGCGAAAAGAAATGGTGTGGGCCAACGCCGGGCAGGTTTACCCCTTTTTGCTGTGTCCCACCAAGCCCCCCTCGCTGGATAACCCTCGTTACTTGGTCACCGAGGGCGAGTCGTTGCCCTTGGGCATGGTCACTCCCATGAATTACCAGCTTCATTGCCTGCCCCTCTCTCCCGGCGATATTATTTTGTTTTATACCGATGGCATTGTCGAGGCTATGAATCCGGCCGGAGAGTTATACGGTTTTGATCGATTAGTTGCTCTGGTGCAATCGCTCCCCGCCGACTTATCACCGCAAATCCTCGTGGAAGCCGTGGTGGCCGACGTGACCACGTTTGTCGGCCCGGCTCAACAGCACGATGATATGACCATGGTGGCAATTAAATTACTTGATATTCCGCCTGCCTCTGCTTAAATTTGTTTTCACACTTGAATAGGGGGTAGTGGTTAAGTTGTAAGTGATGAGGAAATATAGACTTGTCATTCCGAGGAGCTTGGAAGCGAAGGAAGCGCAGCGGCTGAAGCGACTAATGCGACGAGGAATCCCTCAAAATTATGTGTGCCAGGCCAGTTTCGAGGGATTTCTCTCTCTTCGTTCGCTCGAAATGACATGACGATCACTTACTTATTCACTACCACCTCACACTTGCATTCAGCTGGAAGCATTTTCTGCTTTCCTTATGTTTGATACTTGCCGTTTTGTCTTAAACTCGGTATGATTGCGGCTGAAGGAATAGGATCAATTTACGTATCACGTTTTACATATCTCATCGCGCCTCTTCTTGGTCAAATCAAGATTTCTCTACATCATCCAAATACTGGAGAGAAACAACCAATGTCCCAAATGTGTCCCAATTGCAGTTTTGATAACCCCGACGAGGCTCAGAAATGCAGCAATTGCCCCTCGCCGTTGTACGGGTTGCTGGGTTATCAAACCGTTCTGGCCGATCGTTACCAGGTGGTCAGCGTGCTGGGTTTTGGCGCCATGGGCGCCGTCTACCTGGCCGAGGACCAGCGTTTGGTGGGGCGACGTTGCGCCATCAAAGAAAATCGGCCCAATGCCGACGAGGGGCCGGAAGTGTTGGCCCGGCTGCGTGAGCAGTTTCTGGCCGAAGCCAGGGTTTTGGCCCGACTTGACCATCCCGGCCTGCCCAAAGTATCCGACTACTTTGTCACCACCAATAACCGCGAATACCTGGTGATGGACTACGTGGAAGGCGAAGATCTGGCCAGCATGCTGGAACGCGCCCAACAACCGCTGGCCGAAGAGTCTGTGCTCAACTGGGCCGACCAGGTGTTGGACGCCCTGACTTATTTACACGGCCAACGGCCCCAGCCCATCATCCACCGCGACATCAAACCGGCCAATATTCGTCTGAGTCTTCAGGGCCGGGTCAGACTGGTTGACTTTGGTCTGGTCAAATTGTTTGACGCCAGCCATCCCGAAACCAAAGTCGAATTACGGGGGTTGGGGACGCCGGCCTATGCCCCCCTGGAGCAATTTGCCTCCAGTGACGAGCATACCGACGCCCGCTCCGACATCTACGCCCTCGGCGCGACCATGTATCACTTATTGACCAATCTGTACCCGCCGGATGTACACCAACGCATCTTACAACCGGAAGTTTTGCTGCCGCCGCGCCTGCTCAACCCCCAGCTTTCGGAAAACACCGAACAGGTTATTCTCAAAGCCATGGCGATTCACCCTGACCAGCGCTACCAGTCGGCGGAGGAGATGCGACAGGCCCTGGCGGGTCAGGCAGCAACGGCCATTAAATGGCCAACCGCATCGCCCTGGTGGTTTGCCGCGGCAGGCCTGGTGGTAGTTTTGCTCATTTTAGTGGCGGCGGCCTGGCTGCTTTTTGGGGTCGTCGGCCGCCCGCAGACTCCAACGGCGGAACCGGCTGAGGTGGTTGAGGAACCACCCGCCGGGACGCCGGTCGAAGCCATTTTGCCCACGCCAACAAATGCCTTACCCACCGATACGCCAACCCTGGTAATGCAAACGATTGTCCCGCTGGGAAATGCGCCAGCGACTCAGGATGTCATTGCCGAAACAAACACTCCCACGCCCGAAGGCACAACGACCACACCCACTGCCACCCCGTCGCCCGGCCCGGCCCGGCCCCAGGGTCTTCCGGCGTCTGCGCTGGCTGGTGCCATTGCCTACCCGGTTTTTAATGGCACCGATTACGATATCTATCTGGGACAGGCCGATGGCTCTGGTACCCAATTTTTCCGCGCTCACGCCAGCCAACCGGCCTTTAGCCCCGATGGCGGCCGGATTGCCTTTCACTCCTGGCAACTCGATGCGCGAGGCTTGATGACGATGGATGTATCGGGGGCCAACGTGCGGCAGACGACCAACTTCTTTGAGGATCAGCTCCCCACCTGGAGCCCCGACGGCAGCGAGCTAATTCTGCTGACCCGCCGCGCCGGGGATCGGAAATCTCAATTGATCAAGATGGGCAGTTTTGAAGAACGGGTGGAGGGGGTGATTATTGGCGAGGGTGAATATCCCACCATTGGCCTCAGTGGCCAGTTGGTGTTCAAAGGCTGGGGTAACACAGCCGGTGGCTTGAGGCTCGCCTCACTAGATTTTGAAAACGTCCAGCCGGTGACCGACTCCGACACAGATACAGCCCCTGCTCTCTCGCCCGATGGTCGAAACATAGCGTTTATGTCTCAGCGTGACGAAAATTGGGAGATTTACGTGGTCAATGCCGATGGTTCTGGTTTACAACGCCTGACCGATGATCCCGCCGATGATGGCCTGCCCACCTGGTCGCCGGATGGCAAGGTGATTGCCTTTGTCAGCAATCGCGGTGGAGCCTGGGCGGTGTGGGCCATGACCCCAACGGGGCAGGGCCAGCGCCAGCTTTTTGCCATGGAAGGTTCGCCTGATGGGATGGTGGGCGGAGACATTTATGCCAGTCGAGGCTGGACGGAAGAGCGGATCAGTTGGAAAAAATAGAAAATTTCACCGAGGCCAACTTTGCTTTCAAGCCATCATTCCCCCTCTAAATTTCAAATCTGGCTCCTGGCCGCCCGTCCCAAAACATTACCAGCGGCGGCGGCCCCGGTTGTGGTTGGCACCGCCGTAGCCATCAATGAGCGGGTGTTCAGCCTCTGGCCCGCGCTGGCGGCATTGTTGGGGGCCTTGTTTATTCAGATTGGTACCAACCTGGCCAATGACGTGTTTGATTACAAAAAAGGGGCCGATACCACCGCCCGCCTCGGCCCGATGCGAGTGACTCAGGCCGGCCTGTTGACTCCCCAGGAGGTGTTGGTAGGGATGTGGCTTACCTTTGGCCTGGCCGCTCTGGCCGGTCTGTACCTGATTTGGGTGGGCGGCTGGCCGGTTGTGGCCATTGGCGTGTTATCCATTACCGCCGGGATTGCCTATACCGGCGGGCCGTTCCCCATCGGCTACAAAGGTCTGGGCGACCTGTTTGTTTTTATCTTTTTTGGTTTGGTGGCGGTATGTGGCACATACTATGTCCAGGCGGGCACCGTCGGGGCCATGGCGGTTTGGGCGGCAGTACCCATGGGCTTGCTGGCCACGGCCATTCTGGTTGTCAATAATTTGCGTGATATTGACACCGACCGGGCGGTAGGTAAAAAAACTCTGGCCGTTCGCCTGGGCGTGAAGGGTACGCAGATAGAATACCTGCTGTTGCTGGCCGGTAGTTATGCTATCCCGCTGTTGATGTGGTTTATCACTAGAGCAACGCCAGGGGTAATGTTAAGCTGGTTTTCTATCCCTCTGGCTGTTTCGATGTGGCGGCAGATCCGGCATAAAACGGGCCACGCGCTTAATGTCGCTCTGGCCGGAACGGCGCGGTTGGATTTGGTTTACGGGGTATTGTTAGCGGTGGGGTTGGTAGGGGGACGGTTTTTATGGTGAACGAATCCAACCGGTCTGGCTTGTGGCGCTTGGCGCTAATATACGCTCTGCCGATGGTGACTGTGATACTTGGCCTGTTTTACTACTGGTTTGCCTTGGCCGACCGCTATTTTGTCTTTCTCTATTATCACGATATGGGGCCGCTGTATCCCGATACCTCTCCCTTCAGCGCCGTCACCAGTAGTCGCTACTGGATGGCCGGGCTGGTGGCCAGTGGCGTGATGCTGGTGTTATACGTGCTGGCAAACCTGATTTTGGGACGCTTGACCTCATCCTACCAGGCGCCGGGGTGGCAGCGGATTTGGCTGATGAGTGTAATCCCGCTTGTCGTCGGCATCCCCCTGATCACAATGACCGTCAATCAGCCGACCCTGCCGGCATGGAACGCGGCTCAGGTCACTCTTGTCACGCTCATAGGTTTGGCCCTGGCCTTATTGCCCGGAGAGATGGCGGCCAGGCGTCCGGTTCACCTCGGCCTGTTGGTTGTTGATGGATTCGGCTTGATGATGCTGCTGCTAAATACAGCTGCCCTTGAAGAGACGCCGCGTTGGTTGGCCAGTGGCCGGACGGTGTATTTTTGGATGATGGGCCTGGGCTTGATGATGGGGGTGGGCTTGCTGCTTGTAATGACGGGCGTGCATATCTGGTGGCGAACGTTCATTCCCAAGGCGTCGGAAGTATTTGTGGCCGGATTATGTGTGGCCTATCTATTAATGCCCCTGCTCCATCACGTTTGTTTTACCGACGGTTACTATTACCTCACTGACCAAGACAATTTTTTGGCCCGGAATATGGTGTTTCAGGTGACGGTCTGGTTGCTGGCTGCGGCCATGGCGGCAGGAGTCACCCGGCTGAGAGAATATCTGGCCGCAAAATGGGTTAAAAAGCCCCGGATGAATGTGGTCTGAACCAACTCATTCTTCAAATGCTCCCCGAATCGCCTGCACTACCTCCCGTCCCCCGGTCATCACAAAAATAGCTTCGGATCTGAAACTGATGAGTCGCATCCCCTGTTTGGCCCAATACCCGGCCAACTCCAAATCGTTAATGTGAAGGCCCGGAACAACGTCGTGCTGCTGGCAGGCCGCGATGGTTTTTTGGATGACGGCCTGCATGGGCGGGGCATTGATTTGATCCGGTACGCCCAACGAGATAGAAAGGTCGTTGGGGCCGATGAGGGCTACATCGACGCCGGGCGTGGTCACAATTTCGTTGATGTTTTCTATGGCTGATTGATTTTCTATTTGCACAATCAGCATGGTTTCCTGGTTGGCGGTGGCCATCGCCTCGGCCACCGCACCGGACTTGAAGTCGGTGTGACCCCGGGTGAGCGCACTGCCACGGATTCCCTGCGGGGGGTATTTCATCATCTGGATCACGTCACGCACTTGCCGGGCGTCGATCACCCGGGGAATCATTAACCCTTGCGCGCCCGCATCCAGGGTTTGGGCCACATGGGCATAGGTTAAGTCGGGGATGCGGACAAGAGGGGTTAAACCCAGGTATCTGGCCGTTCGAGATAGATCGGCGATGGTTTCAATGTTAAAGGGGCCGTGTTCGTTATCGATAATCACAAAATCAAAGCCGGCATTGGCCAGTAATTGCACCACCGCCGGTTGCCGTAGTTCGACAATCATCGTGCCTACGACAGTCCGACCTTCTTTTAAGGCGTGTTTTATTTGAGTACAAGGTATTACCGACACAGTTACAACCTTTCTAATGCTTAAAAATGACAGGGAGATAAATTGGCATTGTTTTATACGTTGCTCGGGCCGTGAGCCGTAGCGGTTTATTGATATTGTCATCAACAAAGGCGGTATTCTCAATCATGATACCACTGTGGTAGCTAACCACGGCCTGATAGGTGAGGGTGACGGCTTCATCTCTGTCTACTGGCGTGGTCCAGGTAATATTCTTGCCGCTGGAAATAACGGTTCCCTGGCTGGGGGTGTCCACTACCATCAAATTGAGCATATGGGGGACAGTGTTAGTAGTTGTCACCAGTGGATCATCTACCAGGCCAATATTTCTCAAGACGATAGTATAGGTTAAAACACTATTCTCTTCAACATCCTCGGTGGGAACGACGATCATCTCAGAGGCGCTCAAGTCCGGGAAGTTGACGTTGACATCGGCAATGCGGTCAAACAAGATGTTGTGTTCGGCATAAGCCAGCCAACTGGTTTGGCTGACGACCATCCCCAGGGGCAGAGAGTTGGTAATGGTGGCCGTGTAGGTGAGAACCTTATGATCATTTTTAGGGATTGTTCCACTCCAAATCAGGTTGTCGCCGGAAAGGGCCAACTCGTTATCATAGGTGCCCAGGGTAAGTTCGGCCGGGAAGGTCGCGGTGAAATAGGCCGTAAAGTCAATCCAGCCGTCGTTGGTCAGCGTGGCGGTATAAGTGACGTGTGTGCCGTCTACGGCGGTGGAGATGCTGGGGACCACGGTGGAACTACCCAGCCAACTGAGCCAGCCCACGGAGCGCTGCATCAACCTGGCCCGCTCGGCGTCCACGAGGAGTTCGGAACCGTAGGCTAAAAAGTTAGTGTGCCAGTGATCGCCGCCCGGGCCGATGCCCGCCTTGGTGACGCCGTTGGGTTGGCCGTATTGGCCCACGCTGGCAATTTGGGCGGTTGTGGTTGGGGTCAGGGCGTCGGTCCAGTTGTGGTAGCCTGGCGGAAAGGTGAGGTTGTAAGGCCCCAAGTGGTTGCCTACCGGGTTGCCCGGCTGGCCGATTGTCAGAGTGCTGCTATAGTCTTCGGTGTGAGATAGAACCCCCAGGTAATTTATGGCAAAGGGGCCGGGAACATGGTCCGGCAGGTTGTAAATGTAATCCTGGCTGCTAAAGAAGAGACGACCGCCTCCGTCCAGGTATTGGGCCAGGCGATTTTCTTCCACGGTGGTCAACGGCTGGTACCAATCGTAGGCGGTGTACCAGACGGTCATGGGGTACATCTGAAGCACGTCCAGCGGTGGGCTGGGTGGCACCGGCCCGCTCCATGATTTGGGTACGTACCAGTAATCGTAGGGAATGTGGTTGGCGGCCAGCGCGGTCTTGAATTCCTCGGCAAAGCTGTACCAGCGATCATCGTCAACCAGCAGCACTGGCGCCGGAGTTTTGGTGGTGCGGGTAACCACCCTGGTCAGGAGGGGGTCATTCGTCGATTGCGCGGCCAGAGTCAGAGTATCAGAAACGTGCCAGGTATTGGTGATGTCCACCTGCACGGCGAGGGTAATTGTTTGCACCTGGCAAGACCCCAGTGTTGCCGGAGGCAAGCTGGCCGGGGTGATGGGCCAGCCATAAGGCGTTCCAGGGGTGACGGTCAGGGTGTAAACGTCGGTGGTGGTGCCGGTATTGCGTAGCCGGACGGTTTGAGAAACCACCGAGCCAAAGTTGCCGACTTTGGTTTCTTCAGGGGGGGTGAGTTCGACGCCGTTGGCGGGTGGGGTTTCCATGAGCCAGTTTATGGTGCGCTCCATCACCTGGCCGCGGTCGGCTCTGGTGTTGATGGCCTCAAAGCCAAAGGAGAGATAGATGGCCCGGTAGGGCACGCACAGGCCAATGTGCAATCCGGCCAGTTTGTCGTCGTCGTAAGCCAGCAGAGAACCGGCAAAGTCGGGGTCGGCGTTGGCAATCACATCGGGGAAAGCCTGGTTATCGGCGCCGTCGCCGCCGCTAATGGTCAGCGAGAGACCGGCAAAAGGCTCGCCGCCGACACCGGTCACGGCATCGAGGCCCGAGTCATCCTCTACAAATGTGGCCTTCAGGTAATTTTGGAGATACGGCGCCGACCCAAAAATCCAGCCGCCGCCGTCATAGTAGGCCACATCCTGACCGCTGAGCAGTAATTTGCCGCCGTTGTCCAGAAAATCTTCTAAAGCGGCATCGGCCCCAATGTAACCCGGTGAGTCTTCCGGCGCAGACCAGATGACAATGTCATACTGGTTGAGGAGACTGGCGGTGGGAATGTCGCTGGGGGTGCCAAACGGTTGGCTGATTTGATGCAGGTCGTAAGGATAAAGTAAATCATCCAACGCCTGCTGGTAGTAGCCAATTTTACTCTCCTGATACCAGCGGCCACTATCGACCAGCAGGATGGTTGGGGCGGGGTCCAAGAGGAAGTGCCGGATAACGGGTTCGCCCTCGTTGATGGTAATATTGACCTCTTTGGTAATGCGATGGGCCGCCGCCACAACCGTGGCCGTGTAAGTGCCGATAGGCAGGGTCAGGCTGTAACTGCCATCGGTAGGATTGGTGCCCGCCCTGGCTGGTGCGTCATCAATGGTGATGGTAGCAGCCAGGGGAATATTTGTGTCTTTCTCCTTGACCGTACCTGACAGGGTTCCGGTTGGCTTGAGGGTTAGACTAAAATTTTGAGTTGTGGTGGTATTGGTGACAATGTTAATACCAAAGGCTGTTGTTGGGGTGTAGCCAAAAGCCCAAGCTGTAGCATCATACGTGTTGGCCGCCAGCCCTTGCTGATAGAAGCCGCTCGCGTTGCTGGTGGCGTGAATGGTTGGCCCACCACTGTGCGCGGTGATTTGGATGGTGGCGCTGCTAAGGGGTGCGCCGCTTCCCTGCCGGGTCACCGTACCCTGCATCACTCCCACCGGCGCTACTGCCATCACCGCGTTGTAGGCATCAATCCGGCCCCAGCCGTAATCGTTGTTGGGGATGGGACTGCCCAGCAGCACCGCCGTAGAGGTCATTGCGGCCGAGATGCCGCTCAAATTATTGGAGAGCGTAGGTGAGGCTTGCAACAGGAGAGCGGCCAGTCCGGCAGCGTGCGGCGCGGCCATCGACGTGCCGCTGTGGATACCAAAAGCGCCGCCGGGCAACGTTGAGCGAACATCCTTACCCGGTGCCGAAACTTCCGGTTTAATTTTACCCCAGGGCGAAGGACCACGGCTGGAGAAGCTGGCTATTTCATCGTCAATGGTGGTTGCGCCCACGGCAAAGGCCATATTCAGGCTGGCCGGTGAGCCAACGGTGCCTTCGTAAGGCCCGTCGTTGCCCGCCGAAAAGACCGGATAGATACCGGCGGCCAGCAGGGCCTGCACGTCGGCCTGGAATTCGGTGCTGTAGCCTAAACTGCTGCTCCAGGAATTGTTCACAATATCGGGGGCCAACGCCGGGTTGTCATTGGGGGCCAGAATCCATTGGAAGGCGTTGTGTAGCCAGCTATCATAGGCGCTGCCACTGTTATCAAACGCTCTCGCTGCAATCCACCGCGCGCCGGGAGCAACCCCCAGGCCGTCGTCTCCCACCATTGTTCCCATTGTGTGCGTGCCATGTCCGTTGGCATCCACCGGATAGGTTGCTCCTTCGCCGGTAGCATCGAACCAGTTGCCGATATGAAGCGGAAGTTTACCGGCGCCGGTGTAGCCTCGGTATTTGGTTTGCAGAAGGGCGTGCTGCCAATCCACGCCGGTGTCGATGTTGGCCACCACAACCCCCGCACCGTTGATGCCCAGGGCATTGTGAACCAGGTCGGCTCTGATTTTGGCAATGCCCCATTCGGGGGAAGAATGAGGGATGAGGGCGGAAGGATGAGATTGAAAGGATGAAGGCTGAAAAGAAAGAGGTGGATTTACCGGCCGGCTGAGGCGGATTTCCTTATCCAGCCGGACGATGGCCACGTCGGGGCGGGTGGCCAGCGCCAACACGGTTGGCAGATTTCCTTTGGCTGCTACCGCATTGACAATCCACAGGGGGCGGATGTCGGCGGCTGATTGGCCGCTAATTCCTACCGAAGCCGGATTGGTGAGTTGCTGCAACACTCCGGCCTGGCTATGACGGGCGGTTTGTTGTAGAGCATTGACGACCACCATCCGCTGGGCCAGCCGGTCCGGCTCGCCTTGCGCCCCCATACCAGCGGCAGCTAACGCGGCGGAGAGATCGGCGGTGCTGTTGAGATAAACCAGGAAGGGTACCGGTTCATCCTGGCTGAGAAGCTTCTTGAGGAGCTGCGGCTCTATTTTGGGGAGCAGGGTTCGGTCGATTTGGGCCGGTGGCAGGGCAGGTTCATCAGGTTGGGCGACAGGTAAAGGGTCGGCACCCTTGGTAGAAGACGAATCGGGTTCTTGGGCCAAGATAGGGCCGGCGGCAAAGATAATGAACGAGATAAGCAGGAAGATAGAAATGAGAAAGGCCGGGGTGACTCGTTTCATGTTATTTCTCCAATTTGAGCATCGTTGGTTTTGGGCAAAAAATCAATTACCCGATAGGACTATTATGCGGTGGGGAGCGTGAGCAGCGGTTTCCCCCGCAGCGCGGCGCGCATAGCTTCCCGGTCGTCCCAGGGATACTCGGTTTGGCCAAAACACATACTCTGTTCGTGGCCCTTGCCCAGGGCAATGACCACGTCGCCGGGTTGGGCCAACTGCACGGCGCGATAAATGGCCCGGCCTCGATCCGGGATACGTTCAAATGTTTGACCTTCTATCGCGCCGTCGGCCCGCATGGCCTGGGCTGTTGTTTCAAGAATGAGGTCAAGGGTTTCGGTGCGGGGATCTTCGGCGGTGATGATGGTAATGTCGGCCAGCTCGGCGGCAATGTGGCCCATCGTGGTTCTTTTTTCTACATCGCGCAATCCGGCGCAACCAAACACGGCAATCACTCGCCCCAGGGTCAGGGTTCGAGCCGTGGTCAGCGTGCGTTGCAGCGAGTTGGGAGTGTGGGCAAAATCAACAATGGCCACAAAGGATTGGCCCTCGTCAATTCGCTCCATCCGGCCCGGGATGCCGGGTAAGGCGGCGATACCCTGCCGGACTGCCTCTGGCGAAACCCCTAAACCTTTCAGGGTGGCTGTGGCGGCGGCCAGACAATTACTCACGTTGAAATCACCGACCAGGGTGGTGTGGACATTAATCACCTCACTGCCGTTATGGAGGGTGAAGCAGGTTTTATCGGGCTGGTAAGAAATATTTTGGGCGGTTATCGCGGCTTCGGGGTGATGGGCCAGGCTGTAGCCAATCCATTTGGTGCCGGAAATCGCCAGCTTTGTTTTGAGATACTCAAAAGACCCGTCGTCGCAATTGAGCACGGCCAGTTTGGGATGGCCTTTATCCGCCGCCGTAGCCAGCGACTCGAAGAGGGAGGCTTTGGCGGCCCGGTAGTTTTCCAGCGAGCCATGCTCGTCCAGATGCTCGTGGGTGATGTTGGTGACAACGGCAACGTCAAAATCGCAGGCCGTCACCCGGTGCTGCGACAGGCCGTGCGAGGTAACTTCTAGAACACAACATTCGGTGTCGGCCTGGACCATTTGGGCCAGGTATTGCTGCAAGGCAGGTGCGTCGGGGGTGGTGGTGTGCAGGCCGGTTTCGATGATTTCCTGGCCAATTACGGCGCTGACGGTGTTGATCATCCCCACCTTTTTGGCGGTGGCGTGGAGAATATGGTAGAGCAGGTGGGTGGTGGTGGTTTTGCCGTCGGTGCCGGTGACGCCAATCATGGTCAGGTAGCGGGCCGGGAAATTGTGCCAGGCGGCAGAAAGATGGGCCAGGGCCTGACGTCCATTGGGAACGAGGATGATGGGGATGACAGGGTAGGGAGTAGGTAGTGGGTAGTAGGAGGTAGGGGAGAGGGGGGAGGGGATTAACTTTTTGTTTTCACAAACGATGGCGGCAGCACCTTTGCTGATGGCAGCGGGGATGAAGCGATGAAGGTCAATATTGACGCCTTGATAGGCGACAAAGAGGGCGCCCGGTTCCACCTGACGAGAGTCGGCGGTGAGGCGGGTAATCTCAATGGACAAGTCGAACTGGCGGTTGGCCTGGGTGGTAACCTCATAGGAGGTAGCCTCTAAAGAGGTGGCCCTCAAAACGGTATAGTCTGGCAAAGCAGCCAGTAATTGGGTAAGTTTCATAGGATGATTGTTGACATGCATAAACTGGGGGAATTAAATCTGATTTGGTTTGGGCGAAGTGGCACCTCCTGCTTCATTTTTGGTGGGCAGCCAGAGGGTGAAGACAGAACCCTGGCCCACTTCGCTGGTCACCGTGATTTGCCCGTGGTGAGCTTCGGCGATCCACTGGGCAATGGAGAGGCCCAGGCCGATGCTCGTCTGGCCGTTATTCTGGGCGCGGTAGAAACGGTCAAAGATGTGGGGCAAGTCGGTGGGGACGATCCCCCGGCCTGTATCGGCCACGGTAATTCTGACCCATTCCGGCTCCCGGTAAAGGGAGAGGGTAACGGTTCCACCGGTGGGGGTGTGTTTGATGGCGTTGGTAACCAGATTGATGAGCAGTTGGCGGAGCCGGTCGGTGTCGCCCTGAACCACGGCCTGATCTTCGTGCCCTAGCTGGATATTGACCTCGCTGGCCATGAGCCGCGCCTGGCGATAAACATCGAGAATGATGGTGTCCAGTTCGACCGGCCCCATCCGCAGGCTCAGCCCGGCATCAGCCTGCGACAGCAGCAGCAGGTCAGCCACCAGACGTGACATCCGATTCAGTTCGCCGTCAATGGCGGCCAAAGCTTCATTGAGTTCGTCAGGGTGGCTGGCTGCGCCGCGACGGAGCAGGTCAACGTTGCCCCGGATGGCCGTGAGGGGCGTGCGCAACTCGTGGGATACATCCGCACTCAACCGCACCTGGGCCTGAAAAAAATTGTCCAGGCGTTGCAACATATTGTTGATGGTTTCGGTCAGTTGGCCAACTTCATCAGGGGTTTTGGGGGCAGGCAGGCGTTGCTTCAAGTCCTGACCACCAACAATTTGATTGGCGGTCTGGTTGATTTGTTCGATAGGTTGCAGGGTTTTGCGAACCAAAAAAGCGCCGACCATAGCCGCCAAAATCAGGGTACCTACCGTCCCACCGGTCAGAAAGATAAGGACCAGATGCAGCGTGTTTTCTATTTCTTTCAAAGATTGCCCCACTTGCACCGCCCCCACAATGTGCGGCCCGACGATGATGGGGGCGCTGTAAATTCTAAGGGGAACGCTGTCGATGATGACGGTTTTGAAGGTCGGCATCCCGTTGAGATTTTCGGCCAGCATTTTGTCGTGAAGGGGGATGTGTTGCTTGCCCAGGTTGTCACTGGTAAGAATTATTTTGCCGTCGGCCAGAACCAGTTGGATAAAGGTGGCCGGAGAAGAAAAAACACTGGGTGGGGGGAGATAAAGCAGTCCCTTTTGCCAACCCTCAATGTCAATGGTTTGGGCCTTGATCCCGGTGCTGACCTGTTGGGCCCGGTCTTGCAGATTTTTGTCTATTTGGCTATGCAGCGAGACTTTGAGCACCACATAAAGCAGGGTGCTAAAGATAATGAGAATAATCCCCAGGAGGAAGATATACCAGAGAGTCAGGCGAATGCGGATGGACATACCACTGTTTTCAACTTTCGCGGAGAGCGTACCCGACGCCACGGATAGTGTGCAGCAGGCGTGGCTCGCCGCCAGCTTCTAATTTTGAGCGCAGGTAGCGGATATAAACTTCGATAATGTTCGATTCCCCGCCAAAATCATAGCCCCAGATGCGCTCGTAAATCTGGTCACGGGTGAGAACCTGGTTGGGATGCCGCATAAATAACTCCAGTAGTTCGTATTCTTTGGCCGTCAGTTCAATGTTGCGCTCGCCGCGTTGGGCCATGCGGGTACTGGGGTTCAGGGTCAGGTCGTTAAAGGTGAGCGGCGCTGAGGTTTCGATAGGGGCTTTGCGTCGCCCCAGGGCGCGCAGGCGGGCCAGTAATTCTTCAAAAGCAAACGGTTTAACCAGATAATCGTCGGCTCCGGCTTCCAGGCCGGCCACCCGGTCGGGAATGGCATCTTTGGCCGTTAGCATTAAAATAGGTGTTTGCATTTCGGCGTCTCTTAACCGGCGACAAACGGTCAACCCGTCGATGTCGGGCAGCATGACGTCCAGGATTATCAAATCGGGCAATTCGCTAAAGGCCGTGTTGAGACCCGTTTCGCCATCGTCTGCGGTAAGCACGGTGTAACCTTCGCGCTGCAATCCTCGACTGATAAACTTGGCAATGGAAAGCTCGTCTTCTACAACTAAAACTTTGTCGTTCATAAGGTGTTCCCCCTCTACTCCAAAAACTCCACTAGAATTATAGCAGAGGAAAGGTGAGTCTTCAATTAAAATCTGGGGTAACCTCTGCTACTTGTCCCATGATTACCGAAAATAGCCTGGCCCGGCGACGGAAATTCGGGTCGTAATCCTCCCAATCGGTGGTGGTCAGAAAGGCCTGACCGGCTTGTTCGACCATTTTGATGACGTGTTGGCGACGGGTGGCGTCTAATTCGCTCATTACATCGTCCAGCAGCAGGACGGGGATTTCTCCCGTAATTTCTCGCATCAGCGATATTTCGGCCAGTTTGGTGCTGAGCGCGGCGGTACGTTGCTGGCCCCGTGAGCCGTATAGGGTCATATCGATGCCGTCGACCAGAAAGTGCAAATCGTCCCGGTGCGGGCCGGTTAAGGTGACTCCACGATTGATTTCCTCACCGTGAGCCTGCTGTAAACAGGCCAGAAATGTTTGGCGAACTTCTTTGACCGGCGGCGCGGCGGTGGTGTAGGGAGCCAGATCTTCCAAAAGCAACGGCAGTTGGTAATTGGGTTTGGCTTGCTGGAAAACGTCGAAGCTGGGGGCGTAGTGCAACCGTAAACTTTCGGCGCCGCCGCTCAATTCCCGGTGTCGCTGGCCGGCCATCGTATCCAGCTCCAAGATGGCATTATGACGCCGGGTTATCAGGGTAGCCCCATCGTGGGCCAGTTGTTCATCCCAGTAGGTCAGTTGGTCCGAATTACCGTTGCGTTTGTACAATTCTTTGAGCAAGGCGTTGCGTTGAGCCAAAACTTTGTTGTATCGACTGAGAGCCTGGCAATAATCGGGGTTAATCTGGCAAAGCACGCTATCCAGATAACGGCGACGCACCGCCGGAGCGCCCGTGATTAATTCGATATCTTCCGGCAAAAACATCACGGTGGTTAACTTGCCAATCACATCCATGGCCCGCTTTTTAACGCCATTGAGCCGGATGTCTTTTCGAAGATTGTCGCCTTCACACACAATGGTGATGGCCAATTGAAAAGTTTCCTGCCGGGTTTTGATGGTTGCCTCGGTTCGCGCAAAAGGCAATGTTTCTTGTTTGAGGATGAGCCAGTTAATCAGTTGTTGGTCGGCGCGGGCGTGAATGCTGCGGGTGGTGGAAAGGAAGTAGATGGACTCCAGAAGATTGGTTTTGCCGTGCGCATTATCTCCTCGCAGCAAAATAGGCCCGGCTGGTAAATCCATCATCAATCGGCTGTAATTGCGGTAATTGGTGAGCGAGAGTTGGGTGATATGCACAGTTTGAATTATAGCATAGAGGGTAAGACTCGAAAAAAACGGTTACGAAGCGGTTACGAACTGGTTACGCTCAAGCGTAATCGGGTTACGCTTGAGCAGGT
>JAFGNV010000057.1 GCA_016926805.1 Anaerolineae bacterium | reverse complement strand
GCGAAAAATCCCTAAAACTTGGTTTTACAATCGAATTTATAGGGGATTCTTCACTCCGCTTCGCTTCGTTCAGAATGACATGCGTAAGTCCTGAGTAGATAGATTCTCCCCTTGTCCAGCCAGTAACCAACACTGCGTTCGGTGTGTAAATAGCGGGGCTGAGCCGGATCGGGTTCGATTTTGCGGCGCAGGCGATCCAGCGCAGAGCCATCTGTATTGAGGAAGTCAATTTATCCCTAATCCTTAGTATAAGGCTTGTCTGGCGTGATTGGCAAAAAGAAGGCCGGTTGGAGAAATTGACCTCGTTCACCCCGGCATAGGGCAGATTATAGACAACTATAACCGATGAGGGTAAAAAGGGCGGGATAGCCCTGTAGAGGTTAAAGTGATTCTGGGGTCTGTCCCAAATTCTGGGCAGGCCAGGGGGGAGTTGGGGGGCGCCCCTCAAGCCCTCCGGCCTGCGGCGCAATGCGTCCTGAAATTTGGGACGCACTCTGATTCTGGACTGTCCGATGCTGTTTATGGTATACTATAATAGGCAATCGGGATGGAGTGACTGAAATGAGCAAAAAGGTCGCCACACGCGAGAAAGCTGCTACCTTGGCCGAATTCTTGGCCAAAGCTACGGCTGTTTTGCAAAAAGCCGAGCAAGAACTGGAAGAGTTGGCCCAGGTGGCGTTACGGCAATATGAGCAGTCACTCGCCGACCAGGAGAAGAGCCATAGTACCATCGGGGAAGAGGCCAATTTTCGCTTACAACGGGTCGGCCAGCAACTCAAAAAATGGTCTGAACAAAGTGAGGCGCTGCAACTTTATCTGGAAACCGGCCTCGATGGCCCTCTCCCCGACGACGAGCAATGGCCCCGGATTAGAATCATCCAGAGCCAGGAAGAAGAGCGGGCCAAGCTGGCTCACGAATTAGAAGACGGCGTGGGTCAGTTATTGGCCAATGCCGTTTTTGAGTTGGCCTCCTGCCGCCATTTGCTGACCGGGGGGCAGGATGTAAGTCATGGTCTGGCTGCATTACAGGCAGAATTGGAGCAGGGGCTGGCCGATCTGCGCTATTTTATCACCAATTTGGAACCGGTGATCGTTTTGGGCAGCTTTGGTTTGAGCGGCGGCCTCCGGCGTTACCTGGAGCAGTTTGAAGCCAAAACCGGCCTAAAAACCCAGTTACGGATCAATACCAACCTGGGGCGGTTGCCCAGCATCGTCGAGCTGGCCATTTTTCGGATTATTCAAGAAACACTCAGCAATGTTCATGCCCATGCCCATGCCACCCAGGTTGACGTGATGATTGAAGAGGTGAACGGGGCTGTCCAATTTAGCGTGATTGACAACGGCGATGGATTAATTTCAGAAAAAATTGGCATGGCCCGCAAAAACCTGGGTTTGGCCAGAATGGTGGATTATGCTGAATTATTAAATGGAGAGCTGCGGATTTTGAGCGAGCCGGGACGTGGCACCCAGGTGGTTTTATCGGTTGCTCACTCGGCTCTGTAACAAACAAGCTGGCGGCACATGCTTGAGTAACCAACGCCGCACCCGTTAGCAAAATACCATCCTACATGTTAAGGGAGATATTGTCATGAGCAAAACAAGCGTCATGCTGGTTGATGACCATTCGCTGTTTCGACAGGGATTGCGTCGGGTCTTGGAGTCGGAGGGCGATCTGGAAGTGATTATGGAAGTAGCCGATGGGGAAGAAGCTTTGCGGCTGGCCAAACAGCTTACGCCCGATGTGGTCATTATGGATATTAACCTGCCGCGCATGAATGGGCTGCAGGTGACCCGCGAATTGAAACATGCGGTTCCGGAAATTGCCATCATTGTTCTCACCGCTTATCACGATGATGAACAAATCTTTCACTCGGTGCGGGCCGGGGCGGCGGCCTACTTTCCCAAAGATGTTACCCCTCGCCGTCTTCTGGAGGCGGTTCGCCAGGTGAGTCAGGGCAATTATGTGATTGATGATGAAGTGCTGAACAAACCAGAAGTGGCTTCCTGGCTGTTGCAGCAGTTTGACAAAGTGGCCTACATTGACGGCATGCCCAACGAGATGTTTGCCCCCCTCTCCCCCCGCGAGATGGAAATTCTGCAACACATTGCCAAGGGTCAAAGCAATAAGGAAGTAGCCTACGAACTGGGTATTAGCCGCCAGACGGTTAAAAATCACATGACCAGCATCCTCAGAAAACTGGCGGTGAATGATCGAACCCAGGCCGCCCTCTATGCGGTGCGCCGGGGCTGGATCCGTTTATATGATGACGACGAAAGATAGTTAATAGTGGTTTAATAGACGAGGAGAGTTTTTACATGGACCTTCGACAAGCCTTGTCCGAGCGTAACCAGGATGACCAGGAAGAATTGCGACAGTTGACCGGCGCGACGCCGACGGAAGTGATGGAGCAGACTGGCCGCGAGTATGAAACAATTCAGAAAGAATTAAAAGAGATTGACATTCTGATTAATCAGAGCTCCGCCGAGGTTGAGAAATTGGCCCAACGGAACGCCCAGTTGACCAATAAAGTGCGGCAGATGGAAACCAATATCGATACCATCCCCCGCCAGGACATCAAAGAAATCTATACGGCTTCGCAAGAGGCCCAGATGCGTCTTTTTATGATGCGGGGCCAGGTAGAACAGTTGCAGAGCCGGCAGGAAAACCTGAAACGATATGCCGAAAGCCTGCGCCGAATCCTGGATGTGGCCGACACCATGTTAGTTACCACCAGTGAGAGCAGCCCGGCCGTAACCGGCAGCCAGGATGCGGGCACCGCCGGAATTATCAAAATCATCGATGCCCAGGAAAGCGAGCGGCATCATTTATCAAACCAGTTGCACGACGGGCCGGCCCAATCGCTCACCAACCTGATCTTGCAGGCCGAAATTTGCGAGCGTCTGTTTGATTCGGACCCGGCCCGGGCCAGGGGTGAGTTGGTTGAATTAAAACACGCGGTGAATGATACGTTTCAAAAAGTGCGCAGTTTTATCTTTGACCTCCGGCCCATGATGCTCGATGACCTTGGCCTGACCCCTACGCTCAAAAAAAGCATTGAGGATTACGAGAAAAAAACCGGCCTGGCCTGCAACCTTACCATTAGCGGTAAAGACCAGCGCTTGCCCTCCCATACCGAAGTGACGATTTTCCGGGTATTTCAACAATCTCTGAACAATGTCAGGGATCATGCCCAGGCCACCCACGTGCAAATGACCCTGGACGTGGGCAACGATAAAGTTAAAGCCGCCATTGAAGATGACGGGGCTGGTTTTGACGTGGCCGAAGCCATGGCCGCTTCTAAACAACGCAAAACCATTGGCCTCGGCACCATGCAAGAGCGCGTCGAACTGCTGGGCGGCGAGTTGCAAATTGACAGCACGCCGGGCCGGGGCACGCGAGTAGATTTCTGGTTGCCGATTTAAAACTTCTAAGAGTCTGTCAAAATATGGTGGTAGTCACATTGTAAGTGATCCAACCCTACTTTTGCCCATCCCCCCTTTGTCCCCCCTTCCCACGGGAAGGGGGGAAGTTAAAATAAAAATATCTCATCACTTACAATTGAACCACTACCCAAAATATAAATTCCTGCATTTGGGCTATATCTCTGAGAGAACCAGACCCTAAAGGTCTCAGGCGAATCCGTGCTTCGCAACCCTTTAGGGTCTATTTACTTTGGTAATGTCACCCTTCGCCCTTATTCAATGACTTTGGTCACATTGACACCCCGCTGATTAGAATCTATAATTTTTATTAGCCTGCCAGACCCTAAGGGTTTCTAAAACCCTTAGGGTTTCTAACGATTTTGTCGCAACCTTAAATTTCTGAGGCCCTTATGCCTGCCCGTATCTTTTTAAGACTAAATTGGACTTTATGGGTAGACAATATTGGTTAATCTGGTAAAGAACCTCAGTTTGGATAAGGAGTGTAGCCGTGTTGCGAAAATATCAAAAAGGCCAAGGACTTACGGAATTTGCTTTAATTTTACCCCTGCTGTTATTGCTGTTGCTGGGGATTGTTGAAGGCGCTCGCGCGATTTGGGCCTATATCACTGTGCAGCAGGCTGCCCGGGAAGCAGCCCGTTATGCGGTTACCGGTAGACCCTATATTGATGCCGATCAATCGGTCAGTGGCCAGTATAATATCTGTAATGGGACAGCCCTGGATACCGAGCCGGACCCGGTTGCGATTCCGGGGGCTTATCCCTGGCTCTGCCCCGATGAAGGCGCAAACTCCCGGGTCAATGCGGTTAAAGCGGTCGCCATTAAACATGGCCGCACCTTGAATGTGAGCGATGTATGTGAAGTATGGAAGTCGCCAACGGACAACGAATTCTATGGCCCCTGTTCCCAGGTACCGGGTGCCTTTGGCGTGTTGATCGAGGGACAGGCTGTTTCCAATACCCTCACCAGCACCATGGTCATTACCCGCAGCGATTTTCCCGGCACCCAGGGTTTGAATATTCAGGTGACCACTTTCTACAACCTCCAGTTCATTACCCCCCTTTACGACGTCATTATGGGGAACACTTACCTCAAATTGATTGGGCGAGTGCAATTGCAAAACGAGGGTATGGATAGCGCCATCGGTATCGAGCCGCCGCCCGGTATTGCCCCGCCGCCGCCGCCGCCCGCCGGCGACGCCGGAGATGGTTATTACGGCAATGCGGCTATTTCCTCGGTGAGCGGCTATAAAGTTACCCAATCCGATGTGTTGCGGGTAAAACTCGATAGCCATCCCGACGATAAAACCTACGATATTTACCTGGCCAATGTCGATTATACCTATAAAATTTGCGCCAATGTGGCGGTCAATGTCCAGGGCACGGCCACCGTCGATTGTAACCTGGCCTCGGTGGCTAACGCCCCGGTCCAGCCGGGTTTTTATGAACTCTTTTCAACCGTGGTCGATGTTTCTACCTCGGTGGTGGCCCAGGACGATAACCAGGTGGAAGTAATTTTGGGCGGCAGCCCCCAAATTGTGCCCGAGAAAAACAAATACATCTGGGCGGCCAATACCCCCATCGATTTGTCCCTGGTTTTCCACAATCTTGCCCTCGGCCCCTTTGACGTGAAACTGTACGATAGCGACGGCAACTATGTGCAAACCATTGCGACCAACGTTTCCGGGACCAGCACCGACCTGGTAGCCTGGACGGTGTATGATATGGAAGCCAACGGCGAGACCAAATGCGACCAGTCGAGCGGCCAGAAGTGTATTCTCCGTTCGCACCGGGCCGGGCAGATCGATACCTATGCCGAAACCAAGATTCACATCAATCAGCCCCGTATCTTGTTGTCGGACCCGGGCCCGGATGGCTCGTATGCCCGGGGCGAGTTGGTCTATATCTACCTGGTGGCTCATACCCCCCACGAGCGGTACAACGTGCGGGTAACCGGCCAGACCTCCAGCGATACCCTCAAATTCGACTCCCTGGACACCGACGATTACGGCAACACGCCCACCCCCATTGCCTGGATTATCCCCGAAGACTGTAGCGGCTTTGGCGCGGGCTGGCCCAATGGGTTATATGATTTCACCTCCCATCCCATGGGCGAGGACCCGCAAATTGCCATCACCAAAAATGTTAAATTATACACACCTCCCGTGCCGCGCCTGTCCATCGAAGGCGGCCAGACCTGGCCGGCCGGTTCGGTGGTCAATATCCGGGTGCACCTGCACGACATCAACGCGGTCCATTACCTCGAGTTCGACGGCCTGCGCGTGCCGACCGCCGATCCCAGCAATACCTTTGTTACCGGCCTTTGCGGCGAGGCCATTGTGCGCTATCAGATTCCGCCCGATACCGACGTGGGCACCTATACCCTGGCCTCTTACCTGCAAGCTGACGACTCCAGCCCAAAGGCAACCCTGCCCGTCAACGTGTTAAAAACGCCGATCATCACCGTATTGGGCGGAAACGTGGCCTTGCCGGATGAAACCATCACCATCCAGCTAACCAACCATACGCCCAATTCCGGTTACAGCCTGGTGTTACGCAAAGATGAAGATGAATTCGTTCTTATGTCGGTGTTTACCGATGAAAATGGGCGATGGACCGGCAACTATGACCTGACCAATTTGCCGCCTGAATTTTCTAATGGGATATATGTTTTGGAATCTCGAACTACCATTGCCCCCATTGTAACGGTGGCCCAAACCACGCTCACCATCCAATACGCCGACCTGGAAATCACCAAGGTAGATATCCCCAACCAGATCCTCATGGGCACTTCCATACCGGTTACCCTGTCCATTCGCAATAACAGCGATGTGCCCATCGAGCGCTGGGTCGACTTCGACTTCTACTTCTTGAAGGTGCCCGAGCCTGACCCCGTGGCCCCCACCTACTATACCGGCTACAACTTCCCCGGCGATATCAAATCGTGGCGCAATACCGTTGGCCCGCTGGAAGAATTTCAACTTACCACCGTGTTCAGCCCCACCGAATACGGGCTGCAAACGGCCTATGGCTTTGCCGATACCAGCAACTACGTGTTTGAAAACGAACAGGCCGGGCAGGTGGGTAACCCCAACAACGTGGGCAGCAAAACCTTCCTGGTGCCCTGTTTTGGCGTGTTTACGGACGAGTTTGATACCGACGTGTCCGGTTGGAGCACCCAAACCTTTGGCGACGCCAGTAAAGCCAACCGCTGGACCTCCGGCGGCCAACTGTACCTGGACAGTAACGGCTCGAGTATCTGGCGCTCCAACGACCGGGACGGCGGTTACATGTTTGTTTACCGCAACAAAAAATTATCCACCTCGTCCGGCCTGAACGTGGTGGCCCAGCTCACCAGCCTGGAATTGCAGGGGAGTTACTCTGGCGCCGGCATTGAGATCCGCAATAGCCTTAATACCAACAGCGCCAAAGTGGTGCTGGGAGTGGCTCGAGATAACGGGGACTCCTGGGGTAACGATGAGTTGTTTATTCGACCCGGCTACCGGCAGGTTGACGGGGCCAGCATGGCTTACCCCAGCCCCGGCGAATCGCACTGGCGAGATAATGTGGAAATAGATCACCCCATTGGCAATCCGGTCTGGCTGCGCATTACGCGCGACCCGGCCGGCAGTGGCGGCGCGTTTAAGATTTATTACCGGCAATCGTCCGGCGCGCCCGCCTCCATTACCGACGAGGCCTGGTGGGGCGGGGCCAAGGCCACCATCACCGCCAGCGGCATGGGCGACGAAGTTTACGTGGGCCTGTTCAACGCCTCTTACAGCAGCACCGAGGGCCAGTCGACCTTTGGCCACTTCTCCATGGCTCCGGACCCCGACCTCTGCACCAGCACCGCGCCCGACGTGCCCTTTGCCCCCGGCTACCAGGTGTGTAAAGAGGGGCTGCAAGACCAGAGTTTTGAAAAACTGCCGCAGCTCTCGGAATGGAAATATACCAGTTCCAGTGGAGTCTCCCGCGTCAACGAAGCGGCTCGCAGCGGTCTCCAATCTCTCCGGGGCGCTTCGTTTGACAGCACCGGTTATAATCCGTATTTCTCGCAAAAATTTACCATGCCCAGTTGGGTTCTCTCCACCACCACCACCTTTGATTTCGCCTTCTTTAAGAAGATCAGAACCTACATGACCGGCCCTGACCAGACATACCAGCAAGCCGATAAGTTCTATGCCGCCGTGGTAACCAGCCTGCCGGCTACGGTGGGCGTTATCCCGGCCGGGACCCTGGTGGCCGGCCCCATCGAAATAACCACCGGCGAATCGAGCGCAGGTTACGGCTCGCTGGAACCCAAGTGGACCCAACGTGTGCTCCGGATACCGGTGGCCGGCGGGGTGAATCTGGAAGATTACGCCGACCAGGAATTGATTCTGTACGTTTACAACAACAGCAACGCCCAGTCGGCCTGCCCGAGCACGGCGACCGGGAGATGCCAGACCCATTTCTTCTTTGAGGACGCCAGCCTGCAAACCTGTACCACCCAACCTCTGCCTGCCAGTGTCACCACCCGCATCACGGGCAAGCTGACCCTGCACTTTGACAATACCGGCCAGACCGAAAACCCGGCCGGGGTGAAGATCTGGGCCTACGCTCCCGACGACGAGGTTTACGAAAGCTTTACCATTGCCGGCGGCCTCTTCAATTTCTACAACCTGCCGGCAACCGAATCAGGCACGGAATACATTCTTTACTCCCAGTACGTGCCGGGGAGCCAAACCGAAGTGCTGGCCGGCGATACAACCGTGCTGCTGACCACGGCCAATAACGACAGCAACCCCGTGCAGACGTTCCTGGACCTGCATACCCTGGCCAACCCGTTTTAGGGGGCAGGTTAGGAGGGGGTAACCGGCGTAGGGGCGATGGCCCCATCGCGAACGATGACCCCATCGCGAACGATGACCCCATCGCCCCTACCGGCAACGTTTTTTCTCTCGTTTTTCTGGTTCCCAAACAGGGTTTCGGCTCAAACCCGGTTTTGGCCCAAACCCAGTTTGGAGGCGAGAGAAAAGGTAATTGAAACTTTTGGGGTGGTGGTTGGTGGTTAATAAATAAGTGATGCGTATGTCATTTCGAGCGAACGCAGTGAGAGAGGTAGGATTGAACACCTGACAGGTTTCAAAAACCTGTCAGGTGTAGCTCCCTCTTCTAAAGTGACCCCTACCACTTTTGAGAACGAGAAAAACATGAGCCAAATTACTAACGGGAGGCTTTTGATAATCATGAAAGATTTCACCCAATCGGGCAAGATTTTGTTGCCCCTGCTCCTGGCCGGGCTGGCCCTGGCCGCGGCCTTGCTGCTGCCGGTGGGCGCCGGCGCCAGCGATATGGGGCCAAAAACCGCCCTCCCTGCCGCCGACGTCCCGGCGGGCGCGCCGCCGGAACTGGGCGCGCTGAGCATGGGCGGCCCGACCCTCAAACTATCCGGCTCCGAGGGATATATTCCGGAAGTGGCCGCCAATAACACCTTTGTGGCCGTGGCTTACGTGCAGGGCTATGGGAACGACAACAAGCGGGTGCGCCTGCTGGCCTCGCAGGGCCTCACGGGCTGGGGCTTTACGGTGGGGGTTGACTCCGCCAACTTGCAGGGCAATAACGCCCGGCTGGCCTTTAACCCGATGACCACCAACACCGTGCACGTGGTCTGGAGCAGCAATACAGGGCAGTATATCCGCCACGCCCGGTGTACCCTGGCCGAAACTACTCCCGCTTGCGCAGAGTATAATACCATAGCTGACGGCGGCGGCACCGACAGGTTGCTGCAGCCGGATATCGCGGCCGATGCAATGGGCAGCCTGCACGTGGCCTGGTACGACAAGTATCATAATAGAATTATGTTGGCCTACTCCGAACCGAATGCTCATCTCACGGCCTCACCAAAGTGGACCACAACGACGGCGGTGGATTTGACTCCTGAGGATTTTATTGATGTCCGCCAACCCGCGCTGGCGGTCGCCGGTGATTACGTCCATCTGGCCGTGACAGGCGAGGAGACCGACCCTACAAATAATTGGGTAACTCGATATTACCGTTTCGATAGGAGTGACCATTCAATTGCCGGACCCTGGGCAGAGTGGAGTAGCCAGGCTGACGATGTGATCACCCACACGATAATGAATAACCCGGCCATTGCCGCCAGCGGCCCTAATGTCTTTTTGACCTGGGATAATCGAAATAACACGGCGTACTATGATGACTATTATGCCCTGGTGGGGGCCAAGAATCCGGACAGTGGCGATTACCCTGACTGGAGCCAGCTCAGGCACATCACCTCAACCCACGTGGCCACGGACGGACTCCAGACCGAGGATATGAAATTATCCGGCGGCGAGGGAGAATTTGATGCGGAGCAGTTCTTGCGCCCCAGCCTGGCCGTGACCGGCAGCAACGAGTTTGCCGTGGTCTGGCAGCAGCGGCCGCAAACAGAGTGTTCGGAGAACGGGACGTCGGAAATATATTATGCGTCGCGTACCAACGGCGACTGGGATACCAACGAATGGACTGAAAAGCAAGACACGGTGGATTTCGACCTCGCCTACTATTCGGTCGATCCGGATATTGTCGTTAATAACATCGGCCGGCATATTGTGTTTATGATGGGGCCGGACAACGGAGGCTGTAGCGGGCCTGCTAACCCAAGTGATTACGCCATTTACTATCACGGGCCAATTACCAAAACCCTGGTTTCCGGCGGGGTGTATTTACCGATCATTGTGAAGAATAAATCTGGATAGGATGGCGGCATACGTCCCGGTAGGGACAGAATATTATTCTGTCCCACAGAATATATGAAGATTAAATAATTATATCGGTAATCGTAGGGGCAGCGCCTTGTGCCTGTCCTCTGGGGCGACCGCAAGGATACGCCCCTACATTACCCGGATTAATTTCTAAAAATTCATTTATTCTGTCCCTACCCAATACAAAACACGGAACCAACCTATGCAAGGCAGTATGAAGTTAAAGGATGGCCAAACATTAAAAAACTATTGATGCCAAAGGCAAACAATGCCCGCCCAACCCAACGCTGACCGTCCGGCCCCGCCAACCGAACATCGCCCGCCGCCGGCCCGGGCCAAACGCCGGCCGCCTCCGGCCCGGCCGGCCAGACCGTTTTTTATGCAGCGCCTCCGCCGTCAGGATTTGATCTTGTTAACCGGGGTGCTGTCGCTGGCCTGTTTTAGCGTCATCACGGTGGGGCTGCTGCTGTTGCGCTACCAGCAATCGCTGGCCAGCCCCACGGCCGCAAATCCGGCCAGTATCCCGGAGCCGCAGGCCACGCACACGGTCGCGTTTGTGCAGATAACGGGTCTGGGCCAGTATTCGCCGGTTGAAGCCGAAGCCCGGGCCTGGGCCGGCGACGCGCAACTGGTAGCGGCCCACGCCAACTGGCCCCAGGTTTTTTACCAGGACCAGTTGGGCCAACCGGGCCAGTGGACCTACCGCTTTTATTCGCCGGAACGGCAGCGGCTGTTGCTGGTCAAAATAGAGCCAGACGGCCGGACCAGGGCCTTTGAACACCGGGAAACAGTCACTCTGCCGCCCGACACGCTGGACTCGACCGCCTGGAGTATCGACAGCCCGGCGGCGCTGGCCCGCTGGTTAGACGGCGGCGGGGCAGCGCTGATTGAGCGCAACCCGGGGCTGGAGGTATTGATTCAGTTGCGCAGTTTAAGCCGGTATCCCCATCCGGTCTGGATGGTGACCGGCAGCGACAAACGCACCCAGGATATTTTGGTGGTGGTCATTGATGCCAGCGATGGACAGATGGTGCCCACCACCCCGTCTCGTTAATTGAATGATTGTCTTTGATTTATAGTAGTCTGGAGGTAATCATAATGCTTATCCATTATCTATCACGTTTAAAATCCAGCCAGGCTCGCCGGTTTCGGGAGCAAAAAGGGCAGAGTATCATTATTTTGGCGTTTGCCTTTTTGGGCCTGATTGCCCTATTGGGGCTGGCCCTGGACCTGGGCCTGGTGTACATCGAGCGGGTGCGGGTTAGCCGCACCACCGATGCGGCCAGCCTGGCCGCGGTGGTGGAATTGCCCTTTGAACAGCAGGCCATCGAACGCGCCATTGAGTATATCGAACTCAACGGCTACCACGTGGGCGACGACACGGAAGTGCGCATCAGGGGGTGCGCCGACGTGGGGAACGGCATGGCCAATTATGGTGAAGGCGCGCCGGCCGACGGATATGATGAAGATGACGTGGTAAAAACCCAGTCAGGCTCTCTTTTGGATGGCTTTACCTACATTCCCGCCATAAACGTCAACCCGCCGAAGGCCATCTTTGTGATCGATACCCTGGCTTACCAGGCCGTGGATCGGCTGGACCCCCCCTCCAATGCGGTGACCAGCGAAAACCAGGAGATGTGTAACGATGCCTTGTTTGGCACGGCCAACAAAGTGCGCGTATCCGGCGAGGTGACGGTGGACATGAACTTTATGCAGTTCTTCGGTTTTGGCGAGATCCCGGTTTCGGACCAGGCCATGGCCGAAAACATCACCAACCTGGACGTGATAGTGGTCTTTGACGTGTCCGGCTCGATGACGTTTGAAACCAACTGTTACGGTTGCTGGCGCAAAGACAGCGGTAAAGATGTGATAGCAAATCCCTATCCCACCAACGGCACGGCCTACCCGCTCAATTACAAACCGGGCAGCACGGCCTATAATATCTATTGGGACGGCGGAACTTCCAACCATCCCGTTTGTCGAGAATCGCCTACCCCAACCGTGGCCAGTGGTTATAAGTACCTGGTGCACGAGGCCGAGTTCTACTCGCGCGATGTGCCCCTGCAGGGCTGGAATTTCACCAAACGCACCCCGGGCCAGGGCTTTTGGGTGTTGCAACGGGTCGACATCGGTTCCAATAATGCCCACATTCGCACCCACCCCTCCAACACCTATGGGCAGAGCGACATGAGCAATTATCCCCGCCTGCAAGGAGCGGCTTACAACGCGGAGTGTTTTAACGGCGCCGAACTGAGCGGCGAGTGTTGGAAAAGCAAGGCGCAAACCCTCGGCGAACCGGCGCCCAGTGACGTCCCCTGGGTGGAGTACGATTTTACCCCCGGCTGGAGTAACGACACCCACATCTGGATCAGGGCCATTGGCGGCTACACCTGGGATTCCTGGGAATGGAGCGGCGTCACAGCGCAAGAGCTTGTGGATTGGGAAAAGTCGGTTTATTGGCAGGTGGATAATAACTACGTTCGGGGCGGCCCCTTCAATAATCTGGTGACAGGCGGCCGGGATTGGTTCAACGATAGCGACTGGCGTTGGATTAAGCTAGGCTCCATCAATACCGGCGCGGCCGGCAATCAGCACGTCTTCAAGCTTTACCAGGGCAGTTCCGGGTTCAATGTGGATAAAATCATTTTTACCAACAACCCCGGCGGCGAAGTCGGCACGGCGGTGAGAAGCAGCGGATGTGCGGCCGGCTGCGCTACCATGAACAATGCCTTGACCACCCTGCTGAGGTCGAACGGCGGTGAAGGCCCCGACGCGACCATTGGCTCGGCCACCCGGGAGGCCTGCAACATGTGCAACCCCGCCTTTGGCCAGACGGTCGAACCGACCGATTGCACCTGCCGCATCGGGCCGGGAGATACGGCCAAAGGCAGCGGCGAAGGCTGTACCCAGGTGTTAACCACCACCAATATGCTGGAGAATGACCTGTTCCACGGCGAAGATGACCCCATCCGCAGTGCCCAGGAAGCGGTGAAAAACTTTGCCGCCCGCCTGGACCCCAAGTTCGACCAGTTGGGCTTTGTGGCTTACAGCTCCGGTAACCCTTCTATTATGAAGAACCGGGTTAAATTGCAGTGCCGAAACTACGCCCAAAAGGCCCTCAATCAGTCGGACCTGTGTTACGGGACCGCCAATCCCATTTCATTTACCAACGTGATCCGGGCGGTGGAAGGTCACAAACCCGGCGGGGGAACCAACATTTCCGAAGGATTGCGGGAGGGATTGGAAGAATTGGGCATTGAGGTGGCCGGTTATAATACCGGCATCGATAGTGATTGCGCCGGCGTGTATAACAATTGGAGCAGCTACAGTGCCAATGGGGACAAGCATCCCTGCGACCGGCACGGCGCGGCCCGGCGGATTGTGATCCTGCTGACCGATGGTTCGCCCAATGCCAATGTAAGCTGTCCCAGTAGCTACAAATGGCGCGGCACCTATGGCGTGGGCAACCGGGCCTATGATTGCGCCATGTTCTATGCCTTCCAGGCCGCCGATAATAACGTAACCCTGTATACCATTGGCATTGGCTCCGGGGCCAACATCGACCTGATGACGGCCATGGCCACCGGCAAGGACCCCACCACGGGCGATTTCTACTTTGAAGGCAAGGGGGGCAAATTCTACCCTGCTGCCAAACCCAGCGATCTGGATGCCATTTTTGACGATATTTTGGCCAATATTCTGGTGCGCATTGTGGGCTAGGGCGGAATCGAGCAGCGAGACCTCTGCCTAATTCAGGAAAATCGCCCTCACCCCTGCCCCTCGCCCAAAGGGCGAGGGGCAGGGGTAACAGTTTTCTCTCCCCCTGGGAGAGGGTTAGGGTGAGGGCTAAATTAGGCCGTTAAGTCAATAATGTAAGGCTCGTAAAAATTTGTCTAATTTGCCAGGGTAGGGGAAGGATTACGCCTTCCCTTATACTTGGTTTCAAGGGTAAGTGGGGCAAGAAAGGAAAGGGTGGAGTATGTGGAAAATGTTCCTTAAAAATCTGTCAGCAGCCTCAACCAGAAAAGGGCAGAGTCTGGTAGAAATGGCCATTACCGCGCCCATCTTGATTTTTATGTTGATTGGGGTATTGGAGGTGGGTTGGGTGTTGCGCGGTTACCTGGTGCTGGTCAACGTTAATCGCGAGATTACGCGTTACGCCGTTCGGCCCGGCTATATGGATTTCTCCACCAAAGCCGACGTTATTACCAGTTATCTTCGGGTTCAGGAGCGGGCCCTGGAAACCCTCGGCGGGCAACTCAACATGGAGGTTGATGCTTCGGGCACCTTGACCGGCAATACCACCCTGATTATCTCGCATGTGGTGGTTGATACGGGTTTGCCCTGCGAGGATATTCAAACCAACCCCGGTAATTGTGATTGCGATAAGTTTATGAGCGATCCCAACTACAATCCCTTTCCCTGGGACGATTTGATCCTTCACCCTGACCGGCCGGGGATGGAATATCAGCGAATGGTATTTGGCCCGGCGGAAACCGTAACCGGCCCCAGAATCACCCGGGTTAATATCAACGATATTCTCTACAACGATAATGATCGTAATGGCAGCGTGGATGATCAGGATGGCCTGGTTCCCCGCAATAATATGTTCAACTGCGAGCTGATGAAAAAGGGCGGGGTGGCTTCGGCCAACAACGTTATTGTTACCGAGTTGTTTTTTGACCAACCCCAGTTATTTGGATTTCCTCTCATCTCTAACCCTTATACCGACCCGCTCCCGTTGTATACTCATACCACCATGCGCCTGGTTGGCGGGGCCCGCAGTACCGGACAGGAAGGCGGCGATCTGACTGCCGGTATCGACACGATTGGCCCCATCTGTAACGCCATGCCCTTTGCGGTCAGAGACACCACCGTTGCCGATACCGACATCGGCACCAAAATGGATATTCTCGATGGGGCCGGAGGCAACCATTATGGCTGGCTGGCCTGGAATCCGAGTAAAACGGGGATAGATGATTTAAAAAGGCAGTTAAAATATTCAGCTACCTCGGTGAACGAATATTATGAGGATGCCGTTGAGGCCGGCGACCATATCCTGAGTTTGGGCGACAGTATCGCCTCGCTGCCATATAAGCTGGAAACAGTAGAGTCCACCGATAAGCTGTTGACCGGCCTGGTGGGCAGAAAGATGCGGGTGCCGGTCTGGAATTCTTTTACCAGCAATAATTATCACATTACCAATTTTGTCTGGGTTCAAATTGACTCCAGCAGTGATATTCAACTGAGCGATGCCAATCCTAAAGTTATGGCTACCTACCTGGGTAATGCGGCGGAGGAGTGCCCCCCTAACTAATAGTTTGACCGGCCCAAGCTTTAATAGTTTCTGAATCTGGACCTGGTGGATTTTTCAATCTACCAGGTTTTTTATTAACCTGCTAGGGAAAACGCCGCCGGCCGGGGGGCATGCGGGGGTTTCCCCTCCCCCAATTTGGGGGAGGGGCCAGGGGTGGGGGCAACATAAAAACATCTCATCACTTACAATTGAACCACTACCCACTACCCACCTGCGAATTATCGAACTCAGGTTAATTATTTCGACAATGTCACATTGTAAACTTATAATGGGACTTTTTTCTGGCAGAGTACCGGCCGGTTATTGTGGTATAATGAGAAAAAAATGGGGAGACCTTACCGTTCCGGTGGATAAGTTAACCGCAATTCTGGAAATTACTTCGGCCATTTCTTCCACGCTGACCCTGGATGAAATTCTGGCCCGGTTTACGGAGAAGATGACCCGCCTGGTTGGCGCCGATGGTTGTACCCTATTTCGCTGCCAGCCGGAAGCCGAGGCCCTGGTGGTGTTGGCCGATTATGTGTCACCTGAGGTTCAGACCCCTTTTGATGATGTCAGCCACCTCGGCGCAAAATATCCCCTCCAACATTATCCTATTACCGCCCAGGTGCTGCAGCAGCAAACACCTCAGACTATCTATCGGGACAACCCTCACGCCGATGAGGCACAAACGGGCTTACTTGATGCTTTTCATTGGTCCGGGGTGTTGATGGTGCCCCTGGTGTGCCAGGGTAAAGCCATTGGGTTGCTGAGTTTATACCTGGCCGACCGCCAACATCGCTTCACCGAGGATGAAGTGAGTCTATGTCAGGGTTTGGCCGGTCAGGTTGCCGTGGCCATTGAAAATGATCGCTTGTACCACGAAGCGGACGAAGGGCAGTTGATTGCAGAAGCGATGCAGGTGATTGGGCGGGCTTTGGCCTCGGAACTGGATTATCATCGGATTGTCCGTGATGTGGCCGATTTTGCCTTCCGCTTGGTCGATGCGCAGTTGGTAGAGGTGGTGGTTCCGGAAGCGATAAAATTTCGTCTGGTGGCGGCGTCGGGGCGCGATCCACGGGCGGCGTCCCATTCTGATGATATTTCCCCAGATTCTTGGGAATATGGGCCTCTCGTCCGGGCGGGGCAAGAAAAGCGCCCTATTGTTATTGACGATATTCATCCCAATTCTGGCCTGGCTCAAACCGATGAACCGGCCGAAAGACCAGGCTGGCGCTCGATGGTGGCGGTGCCGTTGCTCTCGCGCAGTAGATTGGTGGGGGTGCTGGCCGCCTACGCTCGTCGCCCCAATTTTTTTAAGGCCGACGATGTAGCGGTGTTGATGTCGTTGGCCAGCCAGGCCGCCGTGGCTATTCAAAATGCCCAACTTTTTACCGAGCTGGAGGCCCAGCGCCAGGCGCTGCAGTTGGTGTCGTTGCGGTTGGTCAGCGCGCAGGAAGAAGAACGGCGGCGAATTTCGCGCGAGTTACATGATGAACTGGGCCAGGCTCTCACGGCGCTCAAAATCAACCTCGATGTGGCCCGCCGCTCCTTGCCAACCGATTCGCCGGACAAACTTGTCCAAAGTGTCGCCGAGGCCAGTTCGCTGGCCGTGCACACGTTGGAAGCCGCGCGGCATCTATCGTTGGAATTGCATCCCGCCATCCTCGATGACCTGGGTTTGATCGCTGCCCTGCGTTGGGAAATTGACCGCTTTGAACAACGCACCGGCCAGGCGGTCCATTTTAAGGTCGATTTGGGTGAGATTACGATCCAGCCTGAACTACAGATAACCATTTACCGGATCGTGACCGAGGCTTTGACCAATGCCGCCCGCCATTCGCAGGCCGACCACATCGCGGTGCAACTACAGTTGCAGGGTCGTCAAGTTGTCCTTAGTATTGAGGATAACGGCGTTGGCTTTGACGCCGCCGCTTGGTTCAGTTCGCCTGCCGAACGGAAGAGCCTGGGCCTGGTTGGTATGCGGGAGCGCGCCGAATTATTGGGAGGACAATTGGAGGTTATTTCTAAGCCCGGTGAGGGCACCAAAGTTTGGGTCCAGCTGCCTCTTAATGACTGAGGAGTTGTCCAAAAACAACTTCCCAACTTTGTCCGTAAATAACAAGCACAAAGTGTGAGCGCATACATGTGGCGTTATTTGTGGACAAAAGCCAGTAATTTCCGTTATGAGTTAGTAGCCCCCCTCTAACTCCCCCCACAGGGGGGAGAACCGACCAACTTCCCCCCCCAACAGGGGGGGATTGAGGGGGGCTTTCTGCCAAACCGGGAATCGCTGGACAAAGCCTAAAATCGTGGCCGGCAATTGGCCAGGGAGAAATATCGATGCCTAAAGCCAGAGTATTATTGGTTGAAGACCATATTGTTGTGCGCCAGGGAATTAAAGCCCTGCTTTCGGATGAATCTGATCTGGAGATTGTTGGCGAAGCCGACAACGGGCGCGAGGCCCTGCCTTTGATTGAAAAACTACAGCCCAACGTGGTGTTAATGGACATCTCTATGCCGGGGATGAATGGGATAGAGGCCACGCGGCAGGTGCGCCAGCGGTTTCCAGAGGTAAAAGTGGTTATTCTCTCGATGCACGCCAACGAAGAGTATGTTTTTCAGGTGCTGCGGGCCGGGGCCTCGGGGTATGTCCTTAAACAGTCGGACTCTTCGGAGGTGTTAACGGCTATTCACGCTGCGCTTTCGGGTGGGTCTTTCCTCAGCCCGCCCATCTCCCGGGCCGTTATCGACGACTATGTGCATCGGGCCGAAGTGCGGGGGCAAGGGGACAATCTGGACCTGCTCACCTCGCGCGAACGGGAAGTGCTACAGTTGTTGGCCGAAGGTCTCTCGAATAAAGAAATTGCCGAGCAATTGAGCATCAGTATCAAGACGGTTGAAACTCATCGCAGCAATATGATGAGTAAATTGGAAGTCAGCAACAAAACCGATTTAATAAAATACGCCCTGCGTAAAGGTTGGGCCACGTTGGAAGAATAATTGCTGTTTCTAACCTTGCCCCAAGTTACCCGCAGGTTATCAACCCCTATTTGCCAGAAGATAGGGGTTTTTCTTTGCTTACATCAGGATTATCCCGATGCCCAAATTGCGGCTTCTAAAGTAAACTGGAGGTAACAATTGTAGGAGCAGGTTATGCCCCGGCATCAACGTATCTTGGTTGCAGACAGCAGTAAGTATTTTAACAACTCCACCTGGCGCATGCTCATGGCCGACACCGAATTTGAAATTGTTGGTATGGCCGACAGTACCGCCGAAACCGTACAAATGGCCGTCCTTCTCTCCCCCGACATCATCCTGGTTGACCTTTCTCAATCTGAAAACTGCGGTTTGCAGACCGTTGCCGCCTTGCACCAGATCTCACCCCACACGCCCATTATAACGTTTATGCCGATCTCATCTTCAGAATACACTCGAGCTTCACTGGATGCCGGGGCCACTGCCTGTTTACCCAAATCAGAAATGGCCGGTGAATTATTACAAGCCTTGCGAAATTTATCGCCGGCACCGTTGGTACTTGGCGTACCGAGTTAAAAATTATCAGCCATAATTTATTGAGGAGTGTATGATGAGCCTACTGGATATTGTTGTTACAGTTCCCAAAACCATTGAATTCAAGAAAGAAACCTCACCAACGCAGTTATTAACCCACTACGCTATTTGTATTGGCGTCGGATTTCTGGGTGGAGCCATCGGCGTCGCCCTGACCCTGGCTCTGGCCATTGTCATCCAGTCCATATTATCGCCCACCATGCTCTTCTTTCCCGGGGTTGTATTAACTGCCATCATGGCTGTTCTGTTTGGGTTGGGGGTTTCGTGGCTGTTGGCCAAAGTGATTCACCGTATTTTTCTACCAAAGTCAGACCACCTGAGGACGCAAGGCGTGAAGGTAATCTTGGTCTTCAGCACGCTAGCCAGTCTCTTGCAGGCGGTCATTTTTATGCAAGGGCTGTAATCACAAACGTTATATTTTGTTGGGGAAATTTATCCCCGTTGCCGGCAGTGGACCGCTGCCAGCCGTGAAACAGGGAATACCCGGCGGCAAAATCAAGGCTGATCCCGGGGGTCGCCCAGGAAGGACTATGATAATGTTCAACAAAATGATCCAACAACTCAGGATTGGTAAAACCAGGTTTATGAAATTGCGGAATCAGCGGGGACAAAGCCTGGTGGAGATGGCCATTGTTACCCCGCTGCTGATTTTTTTGCTACTCGGTGTTTTTGAAGTGGGTAACGCGGTGCGGAATTATATGGTCCTGGTGAATGTGAACCGG